>JBKBSR010000251.1:0-5007 GCA_046291055.1 Roseococcus sp. | reverse complement strand
GCGCCTACGGCGCGGTCGGCGGCGTCCAGCGCCTCGGGCAGCTTGCCGCTCGCCTCCAGCGCCTCGGCGAGCAGCCCATGGGCGAGGGCGGGCGCGTCGGGCACGGCGGCGGCGCGGCGGAACAGCTCGACGGATTCGGCCGCCCGGCCCTGCTGCAGTAGCGCCGTGCCGCGCTCCATCAGGCGCGCCAGTGCGGCGGCGGGGGCGGTATCTGCGGCGGAAGCCAGCATCAGGATGTTCTCCTCAGCTCCAGAGGGCCGCGGCCATCTGTTCGTTGATCTCGATCAGGAAGGCGGGATCGGGCGCCTCTGCCTCGCATTCGCGCAGCACGGTGCGGGCCAAGCCGGCGATCTGGGCGCGCAAGGGCACGGGAAGCTGGTTGGCGGGATCGAGCACGCAGCTCAGCACTGCGTCCCACAGGCGGCGGGTATCGGCGATGGCGCGCGCCTGGGCGATGCTGCCCTGCTGGTCCATCGTCTCGCGCAGGCCGCGCACGACGCGGCTGAACACCTCGGCCTCCATCTGCTTGGGCGTGAGGTGGCGGCGGTACCGGCTGGCGCCGGCGCTGGTGGCGAGGGACATGGGTCAGCGGGCCTCCGGAAGAAAGCCCAACGCGCCGCGCCATCCGCGCGGCGAGGTCGCGGTGGGCGGGAAAACGGCGCGCTGCGAGCCGGCAAGGCCGGCGAGCGCGGCGGCGGAGAGAGGAAAAGGCGGCATCCTGCCAGCCCTCCTTGCTGTCGGTCAGGAACGCATCAACGGAACAGCGACAGCAGCGCCTGCGGCGCCTGGTTGGCGATGCTGAGCGCCTGGGTGCCGAGCTGCTGGCGGATCTGCAGCGACTGCAGCCGCGCCGATTCCTTGGCCAGGTCCGCGTCGATCAGCGCGCCCATGCCCGCTTCCTGCGCGTCCATCTTCGCCTTGTTGAAGGTGATCTGGCTGTCCACGTAACGGCTGTAGCTGCCGAGGTTGTTCAGCGCGGTCAGCGTGAAGTTGATCGCCTGGTTCACCGCGCCGCCGGTGGTCAGCGCCGCGGCGAAGCTGCTGAGCGCGGCCAGCAGGGTGGTCCCGGACGCCACGCCGCTCGTGGTCATGCCGAGGTTGGTCAGCGCGGTGAAGGCCGCCTGGCCGTTGATGCCCGCCGTCGCGATCTTCGCGAAGGCGTAGGTCGCGCCCTCGCCGTTGCGGACGGTGCGGATCTGGCCCAGCGTCGTGCCCGTGTCGCCCGCCGTCGCGGTCGTGTTGAGCATGGACTGGCCGTTGTAGCTGGTGTCCGCGATGAAGTTGGCGATCTGCGCGAACTGCTCCTTCAGCCCGGCCATGTACTGCTGGCGCTGGCCCGGGGTGATGTTGGAGTCCGACAGCTTGACCACGGTGGCCTTCACGGTCTGCAGCGCCTTCGAGACGTTCTCGAGGCCGGTGCGGGTCGTGTCGAGCAGGCCCTTGACGCCGCCGAGCTGCTGGTTGGCCGAGGCCGTGGCCGCGAGGTCGCCGCGGATGCGCTCCGCCACCGCGAAGGCCGCGCCGTCGTCACGGGCGTCCGCCACGCGGAAGCCGGTGGAGATGCGCTTCTGCGTCGCCGCCATTTCCTCGTTGGTGCGGTTCAGCGACTGCAGCGCCACCATGGCGCCGATGTTGGTGTTGACCGAGTTGAGGGACATCGGTGTTTTTCCTTTGCCGATCAGGCCCGCGGATTGCGGACCTGGGCGAGCATCGCCGGCTGCGGGTTAAGGAAGCGTTGCGCGGCGCGCGGCGTCATCGCGGATCCCGCCCGAAGGCCTCCGGGGAGGGCGGCGGCGTGCCGGGCCGGCGCTGCAGCAGCACGAGGCTCGCCGACGTCGCGGCCAGCTCTGCATGATCCAGCAGAACGCGATAGGCGTTCCGGCCCCAGAAATCATGCACGGCGACGAAGCCGCCGGGCTCGACGCGCGCCAGCGCGGCCAGCGCGCAGGCGACGCGGAAGCGCCCGTCCACCAGCACCAAGCCGGGCTCGGCGCAGAGCTCCCAGGGCGCGTTCCAGTAGAGATGCCCCTCTGCATGCCGGCGCGGATCGGCCGGATAGCCCCAGGCCCCGACCGGGCCGAGATCGGCGTGCAGCGGCGTCCAGCGCCCCGAATCGAGCGCCGCGCGGCAGAGCGGCTGCGCGCGCAGCCGCGCGAGCCAGGCAGGATCGCTCTCCACGGAGACGAGCGGCCCTTCGACCGCCTCGAGAAGCAGGAGAGTGCTGCCGCCGGCGCCGAACTCGACCGCCGAGGCGGCGCGCGAGGCGGCTTCCCGCAGCAGGCGGATTTCGGCGGGGGTCATGGCGGGCGCGAGCGCCTCGGCCACGGCGGCGTCTGTCATCGTCCGGCATCCTGTCGGGCGTTGTGGCCGGCAGGATGCCGCGTGGTCGGTTAACGCCCGGTATAGGCCGGGCGCGGGCTCGCGTCAGATGTCCGCGTAGGTGTGCGTCTCGGCCTTCGCGCCGGGGTGCGTCACAGCGCCATAGCGCGCGGGCCCCACCGTCTGCGCGTATTTCCACAGCGCGCCCGAGTTGAAGTCGTGCCCGCGCGGCCGCCACTCGGCGCGGCGCTTCGCCAGCTCATCGTCGGAGAGCAGCACCTCGATCGTGCCCTTCTCGGCGTCGATCACGATGCGATCGCCGTTCTTCAGCAGCCCGATGGGCCCGCCCACCGCCGCCTCGGGTCCCACGTGGCCGATGCAGAAGCCGCGCGTGGCGCCGGAGAAGCGGCCGTCGGTGATCAGCGCCACCTTGTCGCCCATCCCCTGGCCGTAGATCGCGCTGGTGGTGGAGAGCATCTCGCGCATGCCCGGCCCGCCCCTCGGCCCCTCGTAGCGGATCACGATCACGTCGCCCGGCTTGTACGCGCGCGCCTCCACGGCGGCGAAGGCGTCCTCCTCGCAGTCGAAGCACAGCGCCGTGCCCTCGAAGCGCAGCTTCTGCATGCCTGCGATCTTCACGATCGCGCCGTCGGGGGCGAGGTTGCCGAACAGGCTCACCACGCCGCCGATCTTCGAGATCGGGTTGGAGACGGGACGCACCACGTCCTGGTCCTTCGGAAACACCACGTCCTTGTGGTTCTCGGCCAGCGTCTTGCCCGTCACGGTCAGGCAGTCGCCGTGCAGCAGGCCACCATCGAGAAGCGCCTTGATGATCACGGGCACGCCGCCGATGCGATGCACGTCCATGGCCACATACTTCCCGCCGGGCTTGAGGTCGGCGATGTGGGGTGTGTCGCGCATCAGCCGCGCCACCTCCTCCAGCGGGAAGTCGATGCCCGCCTCGTGCGCGATGGCGGGCAGGTGGAGTGCGGCGTTGGTCGAGCCGCCGGTGGCGCCGACGATGCGCGCCGCATTCTCCAGCGCCTTGCGGGTGACGATGTCGCGCGGGCGGATGTTGGCGCGCAGCAGCTCCACCACCGCCCGGCCGGAGCGGTAGGCGTAGGCGTCGCGCTCTTCGTCCGGGGCGGGCGCGCCGGCCGAATAGGGCAGCGCGAGGCCGATCACCTCGCTGATGCAGGCCATGGTGTTGGCGGTGAACTGCCCGCCGCAGGCGCCCGCGCCGGGGCAGGCGTGCTGCTCGAGCTCCTCCAGGTCGGCGTCGCTCATATTGCCCGCGGCGTGGGCGCCCACCGCCTCGAACACGTCGAGCACCGTCACGTCCTTGCCGCGGAACTTCCCGGGCATGATCGAGCCGCCGTACATGAACACGGAGGGCACGTTCAGGCGCAGCATCGCCATCATCACGCCCGGCAGCGACTTGTCGCAGCCCGCGAGCCCCACCAGCGCGTCGTAGCAGTGGCCGCGCATGGTCAGCTCGATGGAATCCGCGATCACCTCGCGCGAGACGAGCGAGGACTTCATCCCCTGGTGGCCCATGGCGATGCCGTCGGTCACCGTGATGGTGGTGAACTCGCGCGGGGCCGCGCCCGCCTCCTTCACGCCGCGCTTGGCGGCCTGGGCCTGGCGGCTGAGCGCGATGTTGCAGGGCGCGGCCTCGTTCCAGCAGGAGGCGACGCCGACCAGCGGCGAGGCGATCTCCTCCTTCGTCATGCCCATCGCGTAGTAGTAGCTGCGGTGCGGCGCCCGCTCGGGCCCCACGCTCACATGGCGGCTCGGCAGCCTGGACTTGTCCCACTGGGTCATCGGCGTTTCCTCTCAGGCGTGATCAGTTGGCGATGCGCGCGAGCGCAGCGTCGAGGCGGGCGATCTCGGCCGCGGCCTCCTGCAGCCGCTCCTCGGTCTCGGCCACCACGGCCTCGTCGGCCTTGGCGCGGAAGCCTGGATTGGCGAGCTTGGCTTCGAGCTTCGCGCGCTCGCCCTCGGCGCGCGCGCGCTCCTTGGCGAGGCGCGCGCGCTCGGCGGCGATGTCCACCACGCCCGCGAGCGGCAGGAACAGCTCCGCCCCCATCGCGGCGCAGAAGGCGCCGGGGCCGGCGCCCTCCGCCGCGGCAGCCACGAACTCGGGCTCGGCAACGCGCGCGAGGCGCATGATCTGCGGAGCAAAGGCGCGGATGCCCTCCGTCTGCGGCCCGCTCACGCGCAGCGGCAGAACAGCCGATGCGGGCACGTTCAGTGTCGAGCGCGCCGAGCGGATGGCGCTGATCGCCTCTATGGCCTGGTCCACCTGGGCCGTGCCGGCCTCCGCGGCGGCCTCGCGCCCCTCCGGATAGGGCGTCGTGGTCAGCGCCACCGCATTCCCGTAGCCGAGCTTCTCCCACAGCTCCGCCGTGACGAAGGGCATCACCGGGTGCAGCAGGCGCAGCGCAAGGCCCAGCACATGCTGCGCCGCGCCGCGCACGTCTTCCTTCTCCGCCCCGTCGGGCCCGTTCAGCACGGGCTTGGCGAACTCGATGAACCAGTCGCAATAGGTGTTCCAGAGGAAGGCGTAGAGCCCGGAGGCGTAGTCGTCGAAGCGGAACGCCTCGAGCGAGCGGTTGGCATCGAAGGCCGCTGCATCCGCCTTCTCCAGCAGCCAGCGCGCGAGCATCCCGCGCGCGTTCTCCGGCC
>JBKBSR010000250.1:0-5016 GCA_046291055.1 Roseococcus sp. | reverse complement strand
CCCCCCCCGCCCCCGGCGCTGGAGGGGCGGATCGAGCTGCGCGGCCTCGGCCTCATGGCCGGGCTGCCCTGGGCGCCCGCGCGGCTCGGCCTCGTCGTGGATCTGGTTCCGCCCGGCGCGGTGGCCCGGCTGCCCGAGCCCGCGCGCTGGGAGGCGCTGGGCGTCGCCCTGCCCCGCCTCGCGCTCGATCCGCGCGCGCCCTCCGCGCCCGACCTTGTCATGGCCGCCGTGGCGGCGCTGGAGGGGCGCTGGCGCTGCACCGCCGGGGCGCTGGCGGCATGAGCGCGCCCGCCGGCCCCCGCCCGCTGGTGCTGGTCACCGGGCTGTCCGGCGCGGGCAAGCAATCCATCCTGCGCGTGCTCGAGGATCTCGGCTACGAGACGGTGGACAACCCGCCGCTGGCGATGCTGGAAACCCTGCTGGGCGAGGGCAGCGCCCCGCTCGCCGCCGGCATCGACGCGCGCAGCCGCGGCTTCGAGCCGGAGCGGGCCCTTGCCCTCATCGCCCGGCTGCGCGCCGACCCGGCCGTGCAGATCAACCTGATCTACGCCACCGCCGAGGAGGCGGTGCTGCTGCGCCGCTACACCGAGACGCGCCGCCGCCACCCGCTGGCGCGCGGCGAGCGCGTGCAGGACGGCATCGCGCGCGAGGCCGCCCTGCTCGCCCCGCTGCGCGAGGCGGCCGACTGCGTGGTGGACACCTCCGACCTGCCCCTGCCCGAGCTGCGCCGGATGATCGAGGGGCGCTACGGGCTGGAGGGGGGCCCGGGCCTCAACCTGCTGGTGCAGTCCTTCGCCTTCCCGAAAGGCCTCCCGCGCGAGGCCGATCTCGTCTTCGACGTGCGCTTCCTGCAGAACCCGCACTACGACCCCGTGCTGCGGCCGATGACGGGGCAGGACGCGCCGGTGGCCGCCTTCGTCGCCGCCGATCCGGATTTCCCCGCCTTCTGGGAGCGCCTTTCGGGCTTCGTCTCGCCGCTGCTGCCGCGCTATGTGGCGGAGGGGAAGAAGTATCTCACCATCGCCATCGGCTGCTCGGGTGGGCGGCACCGCTCCGTCTTCGTGGCGGAGAAGCTGGCCGACCACCTCCGGCGGCAGGGCTGGCGTGTCGAGGTCGCGCATCGCGAGTTGCCGCCCCCCCGTGCTATGATACTCCGTGAGACGCGCCCCGAGGCGGCGCCGACCCCCAGCCTGGACGACACCGGCGCCCCCGCGGCCCACCCCCCCATTTCCATGACCACCACCGCAGAAAACCCACGATGATCGGCCTCGTGCTCGTCACGCACGGGCGCCTCGCCCTCGAGTTGCGCCACGCCATGGAGCATGTGGTCGGCCCCCAGCAGGCCGTGGCGACCGTGTGCATCGGCCCCGACGACGACATGGAAGGCCGCCGCGCCGACATCCGCGCCCGTATCGCCGATGTGGACCAGGGCGATGGGGTGGTGCTGCTGACCGACATCGCCGGCGGCACCCCCTCCAACCTCGCCCTCTCGCTCGCCGATCACCGGCGGGTGGAGGTGATCGCGGGGGTGAACCTGCCGCTGCTGGTCAAGCTCGCGAAGATCCGCGGCACGGAGCCGCTGGCCGAGGCGGTGGAGCACGCCACCATGGCCGGCCGCAAATACATCGCCTGCCCGGGCGACCTCGCCGGCCACGGCGCGGCGGCCCCGGCCCGGGCGAACGGGAGCGACGGCAGCGCATGAACGAATGGCCCACCGAGGAGGGCGAGGGGACGCCCCAACTCGCCTCCGCCGCCGAGACGCCCTTCGCCCCCGCCCCCGCGGGCGGCGATTCCGTGGTGCTGAAGCGCACGGTGCGGATCGTGAACAGCCGCGGCCTGCACGCCCGCGCCGCGGCGAAGCTGGTGGCCGTGGCCGAACGCTTCGGCGCCTGCGTGAGCGTCTCGCGCGGGGGGCAGACGGTGCCGGCCTGCTCCATCATGGGGCTGATGATGCTGGGCGCCGGCCAGGGCAGCGAGATCACCATCGAGGCCGAGGGCTGGGACGCGCGCGAGGCGCTGGAGGCGGTGGCCGGGCTGGTCGAGGCCGGCTTCCATGAAGACTGAGGGCCCGGCCAAGGCCGAGCCCCCTCGCGGCGCCGAGGAGCGCCGCAAGACTCCCCGCGCGCCCAGGCCCCCCGAGGCCGAGAAGCGCCTGACCGGCATTCCCGTCTCGCCCGGCATCGCCATCGGGCAGGTCTACGACACCACCGAGGCGACGCCCGAAACCCCCCGCCGCGCCATCGCCGAGGCCGAGGTGGAGGCCGAGCGCACCCGCCTCTCCGAGGCCGCCGCCCTCTCGCGCAAGCAGGTGGGCAAGCTCAAGGCCCGGCTCGCCATCCTCCCCGAGGAGGCGCAGGAGGAGCTGGAGCCGCTGCTCGACGCCTACATCCTCATGCTCGGCAACTCGCGCCTGCTGCGCGGCGCGCGCAAGCGCATCGGCGAGGAGCTGCTCTCCGCCGAGACGGCGGTGCAGGACGAGGCCGAGGCCATCGCCGCCGCCATCCTCGCCACCAGGGACGACGACAAGGCGGGGCTCAATCGTCGCGCCGGCGAGGTGCGCGAGATCGCGCGCCGGCTGGTGCGCAACCTCACCGCCACCCCGTTCCGCTCGCTGAAGGGCGTGCCGCAGGGCGCGATCCTGGTGACGGAGGAGCTGACGCCGGCCGACGCCGCGCTGCTCGAGCCCGGGCGCATCGCCGCCGTCTGCACCGAGGAAGGTGGCGCCGACGGGCACACCGCCATCATGCTGCGCGCGCTGGGCATCCCGGCGGTGCTGGGCTGCCATGGGCTGACCGCCGCCGCGAAGCGGGGCGATGCGGCGGTGGTGGACGGGGCGGCCGGCTTCCTCGCGCTGCACCCCACGCCCGAGACGTTGGCCGCGGCGCGCGAGGGGCTCGCCGCCCAGGCGAAGGAGCGCGCGCGGCTGGGCAAGCTGCGCCGCCTGCCGGCCGAGACGACGGACGGCCAGTTCGTGGAGCTGCAGGCCAACCTGGAAATCCCGGCGGAGCTGCCGCTGCTCGACCAGGCGGGCGCCCAGGGCATCGGCCTGCTGCGCACCGAGTTCCTGTTCATGAACCGGCCCGACCCGCCGGACGAGGACGACCAGGTCTCCGCCTACCGCATGATCGTGGAGGCCATGGGCCATGACCCCGTGACCATCCGCGTGCTCGACTGGGGCGGCGAGAAGGAGATCGAGGGCCTGGCCGACATGCTGCCCGCCCCGGTGGGGCCCAACCCCGCGCTCGGCCTGCGGGGCCTTCGCATGCTGCTGAAGCGGCCCGAGCTGCTGGAGGCGCAGTTCGCCGCCATCCTGCGCGTCTCGAGCCTCGGCAATGTGCGGGTGCTGCTGCCCATGGTGACGGTGCCCGCCGAGGTGGCCGCGGCGCGCGAGATCTACGAGCGCGTGGCGCGGCGCCTGCGCCGGCGCGGCGAGAGCCTGCCCGAGAAGCTGCCGCCCCTGGGGGCCATGATCGAGACGCCCGGCGCGGCGCTGGCCGCCGACGCCATCGCGCTGGAGGCCGATTTCTTCGCCATCGGCACCAATGACCTCGCCATGTACACCCTGGCGGTGGACCGCGCGGAGATCGACGTCGCGCATCTCTACGACCCGCTGCACCCCGCCGTGCTGCGGCTGATGCAGTTCGCCATCGAGGCGGCGCTCAGGCTGCGCATGCCCGTCTCGGTCTGCGGCGAAATGGCGGGCAACCCCAAGCTCGTGCCGCTGCTGCTCGGCCTCGGGCTGCGCTCGCTGTCCATGAACGCGAGTTCCATCCCGCGCGTGAAACAGGCGGTGCGCGGCCTCGACATCGACGACTGCGCCCGCTTCGCCCGCCGCGTGATGGAGCAGAGCGACCCCCAGCGCATCGCCGAGCTGGTGGAGGAGTTCGACCGCCGCGAGGAGCGCTGATGGCGGCGGCCGCTGGCATGAGGCGGCGCGGGCCTAGGCCCAGAGCCGCTCGCGCTGCAGGGTCGTGTAGAGCCCGGCCACCCACTCGCCATAGCCGTTGAACAGCCGCGTGGGCACGCGCTCCCCGCTGCCCAGCAGCCGCTCCGTGGCCTGGCTCCAGCGCGGATGCGCCACCTCCGGGTTCACATTGGCCCAGAACCCGTATTCGCTGGGCTGGATGCGCGGCCAGAAGGTCTGCGGGCGGCGGTCGGTCAGCGTGATCCGCACCACCGACTTGCCGGATTTGAAGCCGTATTTCCACGGGAAGACGACGCGGAAGGGCCCGCCATTCTGCTGCGGCAGCGGCCGGCCATACATGCCGACGGGCATGAAGGTCAGCTCGTTCATCGCCTCTTCGAGGGTGCAGCCCTCGATGTGCGGCCAGGGATACCAGGATTGCCGCAGCCCGGGCATGACGGCGGGCAGCGCCGCCGTCTCGAAGGCCAGATAGCGCGCGCCGGAGAGCGGCTCGACGAGGCGCAGCAGATGCGAGAGTTCGAAGCCCGTCCAGGGCACGGTCATCGCCCAGGCCTCGACGCAGCGCAGGCGATAGACGCGCTCCTCGATGGGCATGAGGCGGATCAGCTCGTCCAGGTCGAAGGTGCGGGGCTGGGCCACCATCCCCTCGACGCGGATTTGCCACGGACGCACGGGCATGCGCTGGGCGGCGCGCCAGATGCCCTTGTCGGTGCCGAACTCGTAGAAGTTGTTGTAGGTCGTGGCGTCGCGCTCGGGCGTGAGGGCGCGGCCGCCCTCGAAGCGTTCGTTGCGCGCATGCGCGGGCAGGGGCGGCGCGGGGGGCGCGTCGCCGATGCGCTGCGCCTGCGCGCCGGCGGGCAGCAGGGCCGCGCCGGCGCCGAGCAGGGCGCGGCGATGCAGCACGGCGGCCTCGGGCGTGGCGGCGTTCTCGGGGATTTCCCAGCCGCGGCGTCGGCGGATCAGCATGGGTGGGGGCTCCGGTGCGGGCCGGGCGTGCGGCCTGGCGTGGGATGGTGCGAGCGAGCATCATCTAGTGCTGCGACCGCCGCTGTCGATTCCCGACAGCGAAGTGCGTTCGGCCCTTCGGATCA
>JBKBSR010000249.1:0-5021 GCA_046291055.1 Roseococcus sp. | reverse complement strand
GTCCAGCACCAGCTCGGGCGGCGGCGCGGGCGCGGCGGGCGCCCCCTCGGGCCGCACCCGGAAAGGTCTCGGATCGGGCTCGATCAGGGGCACGCCGCGCGGCCCCATCTGCCCCATCGCCCAGATGATCAGCGCCGCCAGCGCCACCGAGCCGGCCAGCCCGCCCAGGATCATCCAGAGCTTGGGCGGGATCCCCCATCCCGCCCGCGCCCTCTCCGGCGGGCGAACCCGCCAGGAGGGCAGCGTCGTATCGCTCATCGCAACTCCTCGACCGGCGTGACCCCCATCACGCCAAGCCCGGAACGGATCACAAGGGCGGTGGCAGCCACCAACGCCAGCCGTGCCCGCGTCCCCTCCGGGTCGGCCTCCTGGATGAAGCGGAGGGTCGAATCCTCCGCCCCGCGGTTCCACAATAGGTGGAAATCGGCCGCGAGGTCATTCAGAAAAAACGCGATGCGGTGCGGCTCGCGCGCCGCGGCGGCCGTCTCCACCACGCGCGGCCAGGCGCAGAGGCGGCGGATGAGCGCGAGCTCCGCCGGGTCATCCAGCGCATCGAGGGGCGCGAGGGCGAGGTCCTGCGGCGCCGGCTCGCCCGCCTTGCGCAGCACGGAGCGGCAGCGCGCATGGGCGTACTGCACGTAGAACACCGGGTTGTCGCGGGTCTGGCGCAGCACGAGGTCGAGATCGAACTCCATCTGCGCGTCGGCCTTGCGCGTCAGCATGGTGAAGCGCACCGCGTCCTTGCCGACCTCCTCGATGAGGTCGCGCAGGGTGACGTAGCTGCCCGCGCGCTTGGACATGCGCACGGGCTGGCCGTCCTTCAGAACATGGACGATCTGCGTCAGCACCACCTCGAGCGGCACGCGCCCGCCCGAGAGCGCGGCCACCGCCGCCTGCATGCGCTTCACATAACCGCCATGGTCCGCGCCCCAGACATGGATCAAGCTGTCGAAGCCGCGCGCGAGCTTGCCCAGGTGGTTGGCGATGTCGTTCGCGAAATAGGTGCCCGAACCGTCGGACTTGCGCAGCGGCCGGTCCACCTCGTCGCCGAAGCGCGTCGCGCGGAACAGCGTCTGCTCGCGCGGCTCCCAGTCCTCGGGCGTCTTGCCCTTGGGCGGCTCCAGCACGCCGCGGTAGATCAGATCCTGGGCTGCGAGCTGCGCCTCGGCGCGCTCCAGCATCCCCTCGGCCACCAGCGCGGCCTCGCTGACGAAGACGTCGTGGCGCACGCCGAGGGCGGCGAGATCCTCGCGGATCGCCTCCATCATCATGGCCACGGTGGTCTCGCGCACCTCGGCGAACCAGCGGTCGGGGCCGGCCATGCCGGGGCCGTGGGGGGTGTTGGGCTCGGCCAGCGCGTCGCCGTGGCGGTGCTTCAGCGCCTCGCCGACGGGGATGAGGTAGTCGCCGCGGTACTGCAGCCCACCGGGGATGAGCTGGGCGTATTCCTCCTCGGTCATCGTCGTGCCGAGCGCCTGGAGGTAACGCCAGTAGGCGGCGTAGGCGAGCGCCTGCACCTGCGCCCCCGCGTCGTTGATGTAGTATTCGCGCGTGACGTCGTGCCCCGCCTTGGCGAGCAGGCTGGCCAGCGCATCCCCCACCACCGCGCCGCGGCAATGGCCCACATGCATGGGCCCCGTGGGGTTGGCCGAGACGTATTCCACGTTCACCCGCCCGGGCTTGGGCGCGCCGTCGCCATAGGCCTCGCCCGCGTTCAGGATCACCGGGAGCTGCGCGCGGAGGTAGCCCTCCTTCAGCCGGAGGTTCACGAAGCCCGGGCCGGCCGGCACGGCCTCCGCCACCTCGGGCAGGGTGGCGAGGCGTTGGGCGAGTTCCGCCGCCAGCTTCGGCGGGGGCAGCTTCGCCGCCTTGCCCACCACCAGCGCGGCGTTGGTGGCCATGTCGCCATGCGCGGCCTCGCGCGGGGGCTCGACGGCCACGCGGGCGAAGGCCTCGGCGGGAAGCTCGGGCAGCAGGGCCGAGAGGGCCTCCACCACGCGGGCGCGCAGATGGGCGAAGATGTCGTGCGTCATGGGGCGGGCTTGTGCGGCGGGCGGCGCGGTTTCGGCAAGGGGCCGCGCTCAGCCCCCCACATGCGGGTCCGTCAAGCGGCGGTATTCCTCGAGGGCGAAGCGGTCGGTCATGCCCGCGATGTAGTCGCCCACCAGCTCGGCCGTGGCGGCGGAGCCAGGCTCGCCGGCGCGCGCGCGCCACTCCTCGGGCAGCATCTGCGGGCCGCCGTGCAGCAGGCTGAACAGCATCTGCACCACCCGCTTCGACTTCTGCGTGCTGCGGTTCACGCGGAAGTGGCGGTACATGCGCTCGAAGAGGAAGGCGCGCACCTCGGCGTTCGCGGCCGCCATGGGCGGGCTGAAGGCCACCACCGGGGCGGGGGCGGCGCGGATCTCCTCCACGCTCGCCGGCTTGAGCGCGGCCAGGCGGCGCTCCGTCTCCTCCGCCACGTCCTGGATCATGGCGGAGATCACCCGGCGGACCATCTCGGGCGCGGCGCGGCCCGCGGGCGCCTGCGGATGGGCGGCGCGCACCGCCTCCAGCGCGCGACCGGGCAGCGGGAGTTCCGCCACCTCCTCGAGAGTGAAGAGGCGGGCGCGCAGGCCGTCCTCCAGGTCGTGGTTGTTGTAGGCGATGTCGTCCGCGATGGCGGCCACCTGCGCCTCGGCGCTGGCGTGGCTCGCCAGCTCCAGGTCATGCGTCGCGTTGTAGCGCAGCAGATAGGGGGCGGGCCGGCGCACCGGGCCGTTGTGCTTGGCCAGCCCCTCCAGCGTCTCCCAGGAGAGGTTCAGCCCGTCGAATCCGGCGTAGCGGCGCTCGAGCAGCGTGACGTGCTTGAGGCTCTGCGCGTTGTGGTCGAAGCCGCCCCAGGGGCGCATCACCCCGTCCAGCGCCTCCTCGCCCGCATGGCCGAAGGGGGGGTGGCCGAGGTCATGGGCCAGCGCCAGCGCCTCGGCCAGATCCTCGTCGAGCCGCAGGCGGCGGGCCAGGCTGCGCGCGATCTGCGCCACCTCGATGGAATGGGTCAGCCGGGTGCGGAAATGGTCGCCCTCGTGGAAGACGAAGACCTGCGTCTTGTATTGCAGCCGGCGAAAGGCGCGGGAGTGGATGATGCGGTCGCGGTCGCGCTGCCAGGGCGTGCGGGTGGGATCCTCCGGCTCGGCGTGCAGGCGGCCGCGCGAGGACTGCACGGCGTAGGGGGCCTTCGATTCGCGCGTCGCGTGCATGAGCCCTCGCGTAACAGGCGGGGCGGGGGCGTGGAAATCCTTCGCGCGGCCCTCTACATTCCGGACTCAGGAGTCCCTCATGCCGGATGTGGCCAACCCTCGCAGTTTCCATGTGACGCCCCGTGCCGCGGAGGAGATCGCCGCCATCGCCGCGCGCGAGGGCCGGCCCGGGGCGGGGCTGCGCGTCAGCGTCTCGGCGGGCGGCTGCTCGGGCCTGCAATACGGCTTCGCGCTGGAAGACACCGCCGGCGAGGACGACCTGGTGGTGGAGGCGGGCGGCGTGCGCGTCTATGTGGACGCCGTCTCGCTCGACTTCGTCGGCGGCGCCGAGCTCGACTGGCACGAGGCGCTGATCGGCGCGCATTTCGTGGTGCGCAACCCGCAGGCGGTCAGCGGCTGCGGCTGCGGCGCCAGCTTCGCCGTGGGCTGAACGGCCGGGGGTTGCGCCGCGCGCCCGGGCGGGGCTGACTGCGGGCCATGCGCCTCGCCACCTTCAACGTGAACTCCATTCGCCGGCGGGCGCCGCATCTGCTGCGCTTCCTCGAGCGCTGCGCGCCCGATCTCGTGGTGCTGCAGGAGCTGAAATGCCGCAGCGAGGAGTTCCCGGCCATGGAGCTCTCCGCCGCCGGCTATGCGGTGCATGCGCTGGGCCAGGGGGGCGGGCGCAACGGGGTGGCGGTGCTGGCCCGCAGCGGCTTCGAGCTGCTGGCCGAAGCCCTGCCCGGCGAGGAGGAGGACGCCCAGGCCCGCTTCCTGGCCGTGGCTTGGCGCGGGCTGACGGTGGCGGGGCTCTACCTGCCCAACGGCAACTCGGGCGGCGAGGAGGGTCTGGCCTACAAGTGGCGCTGGATGGAGCGGCTGCGCGACTGGGCCGCGGCGCAGCTCGACGCCTTCCGGCCGCTGGCGCTGCTCGGCGACTTCAACGTCTGCCCCACCGAGGCCGACCTCGCCCCCGGCGCGCTGGCGCCGACCGACGCGCTGGTGCATCCCGAAAGCCGCGCCCGCTTCCGGGCGCTGACGCATCTGGGGCTGACGGATGCGCTGCTGGCCCTGCAC
Organism: Roseococcus sp.; assembly: GCA_046291055.1. GTDB lineage: Bacteria > Pseudomonadota > Alphaproteobacteria > Acetobacterales > Acetobacteraceae > Roseococcus. The sequence goes on along the minus strand of JBKBSR010000249.1, from coordinate 726 downwards.
CCCGAGCATCCGCCCTTCACCTACTGGGACTACGGCGCGGCCTTCGAGCAGAACCGCGGCCTCAGGATCGACCACGCCCTGCTGAGCGCGGAGCTGGCCGAGCGGCTGCTGCGCGCCGAGGTGGACACCGCCGCCCGCGCCGAGGACAACCCCTCCGACCACGCCCCGGTCTGGATCGAGCTCGAGGATTGATACGGGCGTATCAGACCGGCGCCACCCGCCCCTCGCGCAGCGTGACCACCCTGTCCATCCGCCGGGCGAGGTCGGGGTTGTGGGTGGCGATGAGCGCGGCAAGCCCCCTGCCCCGCGCCTCGGCCAGCAGCTCGGCGAAGACCTGCTCGGCGGTCGCGGCGTCGAGGTTGCCGGTGGGCTCGTCCGCCAGCAGCAGGGCGGGGGCGTTGGCCAGCGCACGGGCGATGGCCACGCGCTGCTGCTCGCCCCCGGAGAGCCTGCCCGGGCGGTGGTCCAGCCGCGCCGAAAGGCCGAAGACGCCGAGCAGCTCGGCCGCGCGCGCCCGCGCGGCGGCCCGCGCCACGCCCGCCGTCATCTGCGGCAGCATCACGTTCTCGGCCGCGGTGAACTCGGGCAGCAGATGGTGGAACTGGTAGACGAAGCCGATGGTGCGGCGGCGGATCGCGGTGCGCGCGGCGTCGTCCAGCGTTCCGGCCGCCGCCCCCTGCACATGCACCTCGCCGCCATCGGGCCGCTCGAGAAGGCCCGCGAGGT
>JBKBSR010000248.1:0-5025 GCA_046291055.1 Roseococcus sp. | reverse complement strand
GCCCTCCGCCGCCCTGGTCGGCAGCGCCGGCTACGCGCTCGGGGGCTTCCTCGAGTTCAACGAATACGGCCGGTTCCTCTTCGCCTTCGTGTTCGGCTACCTCGGCCAGGCGGCGCTGCACGATCTCGCGGTGGCGATCATCCGCCACCGCACCGGGCTGCCGCCGGGCGGCGGCGCGTCGTGAGGCTCGCCGCCACCATCCTCGGCGATCTGCGCCGGCAGCTCGCCGCCGAGGTCCGCGCCGGCGAGCGCGCGGCGATGGCCGCGACCCGCGCCGAGACCGAGCAGGTCAAGCAGGAGCTCCGCCAGCAGGTGACCAGCAGCTTCGGCGGCAACGCGCGGGGGATCGCCCATGCCTGGCGCTCGCAGGTGTTTCCCCGCTCCGGGCAGTCGCTCCGCCCCGCCGGCCTGGTCTGGACCAAGGTGCCGAACGTGATCGACGCCTTCGCGCGCGGCGCGCTGATCCGCGCCAAGGGCGGGCGCAAGTTCCTCGCCATCCCGACCGGCTTCAACGCGGCGCAGGGCCGCCGGGGTCGCGGCGAGAAGGGGATGCGCGTCACGCCGGCACAGATGGTCGCCTCCGGGCAGGGCTTCCTCCGCCCTGTCAGGTCTGGGCGGGGCTTCGTGTGGTGCCTGCCGCTGCGCCAGGGCGAGCAGACCGGCCGTCGCCGCCGGACCCGCCTGATCGCCGGCGGCCTCGCCGAGATCGGCACCGGCAACCGCAAGGGCCGCGAGGCCTGGGCGCGCGAGATGCTCGCGCGGGGGATGGTGCCGATGTTCCTGCTGCTGCCACAGGTGAGGCTCGCCAGGCGGCTGGACGTGAAGGGCGCGGCCGAGCGCGGCCTGCGCCGGCTGCCGGGACGCTTCGTGGCGGCCTGGGGTCGGACGCATGCGTCCGACGAGAGCGGGAGACCGGCGCCATGAGCATGCGCGAGGCCGCCATCGCCGCCCTGCACGCCCGGCTCGTGACGGCGCTGGCATCGCGCCATCCCGCCCCACTGGTCCTTCGCGGCGAGACGGTGCCGCAGCGCCTGCCACTGGGCGGGCTGGTGGTCATCCGCGACGGCGAGACGGTGGAGGAGACGCCGATCCTCTCGCCGCTCGCCTGGGCCATCGAGCACCGCGCCGAGGTCGAGGTCGTCACGACCACAGGCGCCCTGCTCGACGCGCTGCTGGTGGCCATCGCCGCCGCCATCACCGCCGACCGCACCCTCGGCGGCATGGTGGAGTGGGCGCAGCCCGGCGCGCCCGACTTCGAGGATGTCGAGGTTGAGGGCGCCGCCGCCGCCCGCGCCGCCTCGGTCCCCGTCGCGCTGTTCTTCACCGTCGCCGGCTCGCCGCTGGCCTGACACTTCGCCCTTCCGCTGATCCTGGAGACCCCGATGCCCCGTGCCATCGGCGCCAACTGCCGTCTGCTCATGATCCCCGAGGCGACCTACGGCACCGCGCCCGCGGGCGACTGGCGGCGCCTGCCCTTCCTCTCCTGCGACCTCGGCGCCGAGCAGCCGCTGCTCGACGCCGACGTCATCGGCGTCGGCAGCAGCCGCGATCCGGCCGCGCCCTTCCTCGACACCGTCACCGTGCAGGGCCAGGCGGTGGTGCCGGTGGACCTCGTCAACATCGGCCACTGGCTCCGCCTGCTGCTTGGGACCCCCACCACCACCGGCACCAGCCCGAATTTCATCCACACCTTTGCGTCCGGGGCCGCGGCGCTGCCTTCCAACAGCCTCGAGATCGGCTATCCGGACGTGCCGAACTACGACCTCTGCACCGGCGTGCGCGCCGACACGCTGGAGATCGACTTCGCGCCGACCGGCCCCGCGACGGCGACCATCGGGCTGATGGGCCAGGGCTCGACGCGCGGCGGTTCGAGTTCGGGCGGCACGCCGACCAGCGCCGCCTACACCGCCTTCCACAAGGCGCAGGGGGCGATCAGCCGCAACGGCGCGGCGCTCGCCCAGGTGACCGGGGCGAGGCTGACCTACGCCAACGGCATGGAGATGGTGCGCACCATCCGCGCGGACCGGAAGGTCGAGGGCGTGGATCCCGGCATCGCGCGCGCCACCGGCCAGATCACCGCGCGCTTCGCCGACACCACGCTGCTGACCCAGGCGCAGGACAACGCCCCCGCGGAGTTCGCCTTCGGCTACACGATCGACGCCAATCGCAGCCTGACCTTCACGCTGCACGAGGTGTATCTGGCGCTCGCCAAGACGCCGGTCGAGGGGCCGGGAGGGGTCGAGGCGAGCTTCGAGTTCCGCGCCGCCTACAACGCCGCGGCGACGCGCATGATGACCGTGGTGCTCAGGAACCAGCAGCAGGCGAGCGAGTATGCGTGAGGATCACGCGCCGCCGAGCAGGTCACGCAGCACCCCCTGCAGGTCGCGCGCGCCATGCAGGACCCGCAGGATGCGCGGCGGCGTCGCCGTCGCCCGATAGACGATCACGTAGGGGAAGTCCGGGACGACCAGGAAGCGCACCTCCTCCGGCGCCAGGGCGGGGCGGACGACCCCGATCCGCGGATAGGCCCCGATCCGGACGGCAGCCGCAACGACCTGCTCGCGCAGGCGTCGGGCCGCGGCGGGATTGTCGGTGGCGAGGAACGCCGCCGCCTTGGCAAGGTCACGACGCGCCTGCGCCGAGAGGATCGCCGAGCGCCTACCGCCCATCGGGCCTTGCCCGAAGGCTGCCGATTGGGCTCAGCGGGCCTGCTCCCGCGCCCGCCCGGCTTCCGCCTCGGCGATGATCGCGTCCATCTCCTCCGCGACCTGCTCGACCTCGAACCACCCGGTCTCGTCGGCCTCGCGCTCCGCCGCCTCGAGCATGCGCACGAAGGCCGCGCGCTTCTCCTCCTGCGCCTGCAGCAGCCGCAGCGCGGCGCGCATCACTTCGCTGACGTTGCCGTAACGGCCCGAGGCGACACAGGCTTCGGCGAAGCCTTCGAGCTCCGGCGTCAGGCTGACATTCGGCATCCCGCCCTCCTGTCCCTCTTCATGTCAGACTTTGACATGGCGGCTGCCCACTTCAAGTCCGGAGACCGCCCATGCTCACCCTCGACCTCCCCATCGAGCCGTACTGGCTCGACCTGCCGCGCGGCGTGCGCGTCGAGATCCGGCCGGTGACCACGGCCGTGATGGCCGCCGCCCAGGCCGCCGCTTCGCGCCGGCTGGCCGCGATCCGCATCGCCGATTCGGACCTCGACCCCGACATGGCGCGCGGCCTGTCCTTCGCCTTCCTCGTCAAGGCGCTGGCCCGCCACGCCGTCACCGCCTGGGAGGGCGTGGGCGACGCCGCCGGCAAGCCGCTGCCGCTCTCGCCCGAGGCGGTGGAGCGGCTGATGGACCTCGACGACATCGCCGCCGCCTTCTGGGATCGCGCCACCGCGCCGGTCGCCGCGGTGGCCGCCGAGGGAAACGGCTGAGGGCCCGCGCCGCCTGGCACTTCGGGCGCGGGTCCGAATACTGCCGCGGTTGCGCGGCCCTTGGGCGCGACTGTGGCGCCCTTTGCCCCTACGCCGCCCGCGCCCCCGCGAGCGTCGAGGGCACCGCCGTATGGGCCGCAGGAACGGCCTGCGCCGAGGCCACGATGGGCGGGCTGAGCCTCGATATCGGCGGCGCGCTCGCCGCCGCGCGCGACCTCGGCGCGTCCGGCTGGGCCGCCGCCGAACTGCTGCTTGCCATCCGCATCGGCATGGCCGAGGGCAGCGCCGCCCGCCGCGAGGGGGAGACGACCTGACATGGCCGACGCCACGCGCCGCGTCTCGGTCCGCCTGTCGCTGGACGACGCCGCCCGGGTCAAGGCGGGGCTGCGCGAGGTCGGCGAGGCCGGCCAGCGCTCCCTCGACCAGATCAAGGGCGGCGCCGAGCGGGCCTCGCGCTCGCTCGAACTGCTCGACCTCGCCATCCGCGGCAGCCAGATCGCCGGCGTGGCCGTCGCCGCCCGCGCCCTGGTCCAGGCCGGCGACACGCTGACCCAGGGCCTCTCCCGGCTTCAGAACGCCACCGGCTCGGTCGCGCGCGCCGGGCAGGTCTACGAGGCCCTCTACCGCAACGCCCTCTCCACCGGCGTCGCCGTCTCCGAGAGCGTCGACGCCTTCCAGCGCTTCTCGATCGCCGCGCGCGAGATCGGCGCCACCTCCGACCAGGTGGTGCGCCTCGTCGGCGGGCTGCAGCGGGTGGCCATCGTCTCCGGCGCCTCCACCCAGGAGATCTCCTCCGCCACCCTCCAGCTCGCCCAGGCGCTGGCCTCGGGCGTGCTGCAGGGCGACGAGCTGCGCTCCATCCTCGAGGCCATGCCGCTGCTGGCCGAGGGTCTCGCGCGCGAGCTCGGCGTCTCCATCGGCGAACTGCGCAAACTCGGCTCCGAGGGCAAGCTCACCGCCGAGCGGGTGTTCCCGGCGCTGCTGCGCGCCACCGAGCGGCTCGGCGCGGAGCTCGACCGCGCGCCGCTTTCGCTCGGCCGCGCCTTCGGGCAGCTGACGGCGGCGACCGAGGGCTTCCTCGGCCAGCTCGACCGCGCCATCGGCCTGTCCAACGCGCTGGCCCGGGCGCTCTCGGCCGCAGCCCGCGCGGTGGACAGCGTCCGCCAGGGCGCCGGGCTGCTCAGCGAGGGCGAGCGCCTCGCCGGCCTGCGCCGGCAGGCCGAGGCGCTGTCGGCGCAGATCGGCCGGCTGGAGAGCGAGCAGGACGGCCGCGCCAGCCTGCGCGCCCCCGTCCGCCGCGGCAGCATCCGTCCCGGCCTGGTCGGCGCCGCCGAGGGGCAGGCCGGCGTCGACAGCCGGGCGCGGCTGGAGGAGCTGCGCCGGAACTACTTCGCGACGCTGGCCGAGATCGACTCCGCCGAGCGGGAGTCGCTGGCCCGCCGCCTGGAGGAGCAGGAGCGCGCCGGCCAGGCCGCGGCCGACGCCCGCCGGCGCCGCGCGGCGCAGGATGTCCAGGAGCTCACCCGCGAGCTCGACGACCGCTTCCGCATCAACCGCGAATACGAGGAGCGGGTCCGCCGCCTGCGCGAGGCCGAGGCGGCCGG
>JBKBSR010000247.1:0-5050 GCA_046291055.1 Roseococcus sp. | reverse complement strand
CGCCCTCGGGCGATAGGGCGGCCCCCACCGCGCCCGAACCGGCCGATCGCGCGGCGCCGCCGCGCCCCGCGCGCGGCTTCCCGACACATGCGCGCCGCCCCGAAGGCTCCGCCCCGGAGCCGAACGATTCCATACGCTTAACGGCAAGGGCCGGCGGCATGAAGCTGCTAGTCACCTCCTACCGGAACCTGTGTGGAGGCTGGCATGGCGCGGCGGATCGGACGCCGGGCGGTCCTGGCGGGGGTGGCGGCGGCGCCGCTGACCGCCCTGGTCCTGCCCGGGCACACGCGCCACCTCCACCTCCAGCCGCTGGACCCGGCCTGGCTCGTCTTCCGCCACCGCTACCTGCGCGCGGACGGCCGCGTGGTGGACGACGGCCGGGGCGGCATCTCCCACAGCGAGGGCCAGGGCTTCGCCATGCTGCTGGCGCAGCGCGCGGGCGACGCCGAGGCCTTCGAGGCCATGTGGGCCTGGACGCGCCAGCGCCTCGCCCGCCCCTCCGACGCGCTGCTGAGCTGGCGATTCCAGCCCCACCCCGGGGACACGCCCCGTGACCCGAACAACGCGACGGACGGCGACCTGTTCCTGGCCTGGTCGCTCGCCGAGGCGGGGCAGCGCTGGAACCGGCCCGAGTTCCTGCGCGCCGGGCAGGCGATCGCGCGCGACATCCTGCGCCTCGCCACGCGGGAGGTGAACGGGCGCCTGCTGCTGCTGCCGGGCGTGCAGGGCTTCGCCCAGCGCGACGCCGTGGTGGTCAACCCCTCCTACTACGTCTTCCCCGCCTTCGCCGCGCTGGAGCGCCTGACCGGCGAGCCGGGCTGGGCGCGGCTGCGGCGCGACGGGCTCGATCTGCTGGAGCAGTGCCGCTTCGGCCGCTGGGGCCTGCCGGCCGACTGGGTGCGGGCGCCCGTCGGCTCCGGGCGGGTGGCGCCCGCCCCCGGATTTCCGCCCCGCTTCGCCTATGACGCGGTGCGCGTGCCGCTCTACCTCGCCTGGGCGGGAGAGGACGGCGCCCCTGCGCTCGCCGCCGCCCATCGCTTCTGGCTCGATCCCGCGCTGCGGCTGCTGCCCGCCTGGACCGACCTGCGCACCAACGACGTCGCGCCCTATCCGGCGCCCGGGGGAACCCTGGCCATCGCCCGCCTCGTGCATGGCCTGCGCGGCGGCCGGGGGGTGGCGCTGCCCGGCCCGCGGCAGGCGGAGAACTACTACGCCGCCGCGCTCGGCCTGCTGGCGCGCGAGGCGGCCGCGACCCGCAACCTCCCGCTCCACGACGCCTGACACTTCCTCACCCTTCCTCACACATCCGATCCTTCGGATGGAGGTGTCGTGCGCCAGAGTGACGATCCTGCGGAGGACGCGCCGGGCGAGGCCAGGGGCCTCGTGCTGATCGCCGACGACCGCGAGACGATCTGCCAGCCGCTCGGCATGATGGTGCGCGGCTCCGGGCACGGGTTCCGGCAGCTTGCGCCGGGCGAGCTCGGGGCCGCGCTGGAGGAGGGTGGGGTGATGGCCGTCATCACCGGGATCAGCCGCTGGATCGGCGGCGCGGCGGAGGCGCTGCTGCTCGTGGGCGGCAGCGGCGCGCGCGCCAGCGTGCTGCTCGTCTCCGGCGCGCCGGCGAGCGAGCTTGAGCTGGCCCGCCGCCTCGGGCCGCCGCTCGGCGTGGACCACGTCGAGGCGCTGGCGCTGCCGCTCCATGCCCGCGATCTGCGCGGCTTCCTCTCCCGCGCGGCCGCGCGGCAGCACGGCGGCGGGCGCCCGCGCCATGGCGCGTGACGGGGCGGCGCCGCGCCGGACGCCGCCGCCTGCGAGCCTGCTGCACCCGGCCGAGCCGCTGTCCCGCAACGGGCTGCGCCGCCACATCTTCCTGGTGACGCTCGGCCTGCTCATGACCGTGCTGGCCGGGGCTGCCGCCCTGCTCACCCTCGACCTGCGGCAGACCGAGCGGCAGGCCGAGCTCGCGGCCGGCACGGCGCAGACCCTCGCCCGCCAGATGGAGCGATCCCTCCGGCCGGCCATCACCGCCATGACGGAAGCGCGAGACGAGCTCCTGGCCTCCGCGACGATGGGGGAGGCCCTGCGCGAGCGCGTGGCCGCCCTGCTCGGCCGCGCCGCGGACGACCATCATGTGGTGATCAGCTACGGGCTTCTCGACCCCGAGGGGCGGGTGATCGCGAGTTCGGCCGCCCAGGTGCCCCCGGGGACGAGCCTGGCGGCGCGCCCCTTCTTCCAGGCCGCGCTGGCCGCGCCTGCGGGCGAGATCGTCATCGCCCCGCCCCATTTCGGCACCCTCGGCCTCGCGCGCGGCAAGCCCATGTTCGCGTTGGTGCAGCGCGTCGCCGATCCGGCCGGCGAGACGCGGGGCGTGATCGGCGCCAACATCTCCGTCGCCTACATCGCCGATGCGCTGGGGGTGATCGCCTCGCTCGGGCAGGGCAGCGCGGATCTGCTCGGGCTCGACGGAACGCTGCTGGCCAGCTCCTTCCAAGCCGGCGACGCCGCGGCGCTGCCGACGGGGCATGTGCCGCCGCCGGGGCCCGCCGCCTCCTGGGCCGCCGCCGGGGCGCAGGGGTGGATGAGGCTCGCCACCGGGCGCGAGGGGGCGCAGGCGCTGGTCGCCTGGCAGAGAGTGGCGGAGCTGCCCGCCCTGGTCCGCGTGGCGATGCCCAGTCGCGCCCTGTGGCTCGGCCTCTCGCGCAACGGCCTCGCGGTTCTCGCCTTCGCCGCCCTGCTCTGCGCCGTCCTGCTGGCGGGGGCGCGGCTGCTGCGCGCCGAGGCGAGGGGGCGCGAGGCGGCGGAAGGCCGCTCGGCGCGGCGACTCTCCACCCTCGTCGAGGTCTCCGCCGGGCTGCAGGACGCGATCGAGCCGCGGGACGCGCTGCGGCGGATCGTGCGCGGCGCGCGGCGGCTGCTGCCGGCCTTGGAGGTGCGCGCGCTGCTGATCCCCGGCGATGGGGGCGAGATGATCGTCCATGGCGAGAAGCCCGCCGGAGGCCAGCCCATGGGCGGGGACGCCGCCCCGCAGCCCTCCGCCTGGCTCAGCCTGCCGCTGCGCGGCGATGCGGGCGAGTATCTCGGCGTGCTGGAGGTGTTCGGCCCCGACGTCCAGGCCATCGCCGCGGAGGACCGCGCGGCGCTCCAGCAGGTGGCGGCCCTCGGCGAGGCGGCGCTGCGGCGCGGGCGGCTGCTCACGCACCTCTCTGCGGCCGCCGCCGAGGCCGAGGCGGCGCGCGCGGAGCTGGAGCGCATCTGCGACACCATCCATGACGGGTTCTGCGCCCTCGACCGGGCCGGGCGCTTCACCTACGCCAACCCGGCCGCGGCCCGGCTGCTCGGCGTCGAGGCGCGGCAGCTCCTCGGCCGCACCCTGCCGGAGCTGCTGCCCGAGGCGGGGCCCGGCCTCGCCGCCGCCCTGGCCCGACCCGCCCGGCAGGAGCGGGAGATCGCCCTGCCCATCGGGCGCTACGCGCTGCTGCGCCTTGTGCCCAGCGGCAACGGTTTCGCCCTGTTCCTGCGCGACGTGACCATCGCGCGCGAGGCCGAGCAGCTCCGCCGCACCGCCGAGCGGCTCGAGGCGCTGGGCGCGCTGACCGGCGGCGTGGCGCATGACTTCAACAACCTGCTGACCGTGGTGATCGGCAACGCCGAGGCGCTGGCCGAGGCGCTGGAGGACCGGCCGGACCTCGCCCGCTCCGCCGGTCTCATCCTGGGCGCGGCGGAGCGCGCGGCCGCGCTGATCCGGCGCATGATGGCCTTCGCCCGGCGCCAGCCCCTCTCGCCCGCCCCCACCGACGTGGCCGCGCTGGTGGAGGACCTGCTGCCGCTGCTGCGCCAGAGCGTGGGCGAGCGCGTGCGGCTGCTGCTGCGGCTGGAGCCCGGCCTGCCGCCCGCGCTGGTGGACCCCGTGCAGCTCGAGAACGCGCTGCTCAACCTCGCCCTCAATGCGCGCGACGCCATGCCCGAGGGCGGCACGCTGCGGATCGAGCTGGCGGGCGAGACGCTCGACGCCGCCGCCCTGGCCGAGTTCAGCGAGGCCGCGCCGGGCGATTTCCTGCGGCTGAGCGTGACCGATGACGGGCAGGGCATGCCCCCCGAGGTGGCGCGACGGGCCTTCGAGCCCTTCTTCACCACGAAGTCTCCCGGCGCCGGCTCGGGGCTCGGGCTCGCCACCGTCTATGGCTTCGTCCGCCAATCGCGCGGTTGCATCGGGCTCGACACGGCGCCGGGGCGGGGAACCAGCGTGATCCTGCATCTGCCGGCGGCGGTCGCGGCGCCGACGCCGCCCGCGCCCGCCGCCCCCGAGCCGGCCCCGGTCGAGGCGCAGCCGCCCGCCAGCGAGGGCCTCGCGCCCCTGCATGTGCTGGTGGTGGAGGACCAGGCGGCGCTGCGCGAGCAGATCGCGGGCATGCTGCGCGAGCTCGGCCATTCCGCGACCCTCGCCGCAGAGGGCGAGGCCGCGCTGGCCCTGCTGCGCGGCGGGCTGCGGCCCGATGTCCTGCTCAGCGACGTGGTGCTGCCCGGCGGCATGGACGGGGCGGCGGTGATGCGACAGGCGCAGGCCCTGCTGCCGGGGCTTCCGGCGATCCTGATGTCGGGCTTTGCGGCGCAGCTCTACGACGCCTCCGGCGCGCTGCCCGAGGGGCTGCGCCTGCTGGAGAAGCCCTTCCGCCGACAGGACCTCGCCCGGCGGCTGCAGCTCGTCGCCGGGCAGCGCGCCCGCCCGGGCGGCCCTCCCCCTGCCCATCCCATGCCTGAAGGGGTAATCCCTTCCGGGAACGATGCGGCAACGGGAAGCTCATGGACATCCTGATCGTCGAGGATGAGCCGGACATCGCGTCGCTGATCGCCCAGGCGCTTCAGCGCGAGGGGCTGGCCGCGCGGCGGGCGCCCAACCTCGCCGAGGCGCGGCGCGCCCTCGCCGAACGCCTGCCGGCCGTGCTGCTGGTGGATCTCGGCCTCGCCGACGGCTCGGGGCTGCAGCTCGTGCGCGAGATGGCGGGGCGGGGACCCTTCATGATGGTGGTCAGCGGGCAGGGCGACGAGGTGG
>JBKBSR010000246.1:0-5059 GCA_046291055.1 Roseococcus sp. | reverse complement strand
GCGCGTCGCGCCGGGGCTCTCCGCCTCCTCGTAGAAAGAGGAGAGCGGCACGCCGAGCTCGCGCAGCGCCGCCCCCAGCAGCTCCCAGTTGCCGGTGTGCAGCGACAGGCCGAGCAGCGGCCCGGCCTTGTGCGCCGCCACCCAGGCCTCATGGCCCAGCATCTCCACCCGCCCGGCGGGGAACTGGCGCTCGATGGTCGCGATCTCGCCCACCAGCGAGGCGAGGTGGACGAGGAAGCGCTGCGCCATCGCCTCGCGCTCGGCCTCGGGCAGCTCGGGGCGCAGCCGCGCGAGGTTGCGCCGCGCCCCCTCCAGCACCCAGGGCCGGGCGAGGCGCAGCTCCGCGAGGGTGAAGCGCCGGGCGAGGGTGGGGCCGAGATCCATGGGCAGGCGGCGGAAGACTGCATCCAGCGCCACCTCCCAGGCGTCGCGCGCGCGGTTGACCAGCGTCGGGCGGCGCCGGGCGAGCCGCGCGGCCAGGATGGGGTTGGGCTGATCGTTCACCGCGGCAGGGCCCGCACGAAGAGGGGCGCGCGCGGCCGCAGCGAGAGCCGCGCCACCGGCTCGGCCACCACGCCCGGGCGCAGCACCAGGCGAAAGCGCCGCGCGAGCGTGGCGAGGCAGATCATCGCCTCCGCCATGCCGAAGGCAAGGCCCGCGCAGACGCGCGGCCCTGCGGAGAAGGGGATGTAGCTGTAGGGCCGCGGCCGCGCCTCGCCCAGGAAGCGTTCGGGGCGGAAGGCGTGCGGCGCCTCCCAGAGATCGGGCGAGCGATGCAGCAGCCAGGGGCAGACCAGCACGAGAGCGTCCTTCTCCACCTCCAGCCCGCCAATGGTCATAGCCGCGCCCGCCTGGCGGGGCAGGATGGGCACGGGGGGGTAGAGGCGCATCGACTCCTCGATCACCGCGCGCGTGTAGGGCAGGCGCGGCAGGTGATCGAGCCCAGCGCCCTCGGGCGGCACAGTCGCGTCCAGCTCCGCGTGCAGGGCGGCCTCGGCCCAGGGGGCCCTGGCCAGGAGGTAGAAGGCCCAGGTGAGCACGGCCGCGGTGGTCTCATGGCCCGCCATGAAGATGGTCGCGGCCTCGTTGCGCACGGCGGCGAGGGCGGCCTCGCTCGCCGCGCCCTCGCCGGCGCGGCGCAGCAGCCAGTCGAGGATGGAGCCCGCCTCGCCCTCGCCGCGCAGATGGCCCGCGACGAGCCCCTCCACCACCGCGTGCACCTCGGCCGCGGCCTCGCGCACGGGGCGCGCGCGGCCCTGCGCCCAGCCCTCGGGCCAGCCCAGGAAATAGCCGAGGTTGAAGCTGTCCACCGCGCCCTGGTAGCGGGCGAAGCCGCGCACGATGCGGCGCAGCGCCTCGGCGGGCAGGCGGCGACCGAACACGCTGCGCGCGATGATCCCGGCGGTGAGCTCGGCCATCTCGGCCAGCAGGTCGTGCTCGGCCTCGGGGCCGGCCTTCGCCCAGCGAGCTGCGAGCGCGCCGGCCGCCTCGCTCATCAGCGGCGCGAACTCGGGCAGATGGCTGCGGTGGACGATGTCGGCCACGAGCGGCCGACGCTGCCGCCAGGTCGTCCCGTCGCTGACGAAGAGCCCATCGCCCAGAAGCGGTTCGAGGGAGCGGCGCATCATCGCGCCCTTGCGCTCGAAGGCGGCGTGGTGGGTGACGAAGACGGCCCGCACGGAGTCCGGGTGGTTGAACACGCAGACCTGGCGGCGCAGCAGGCGGAAGCGGAAGTCCCCGGCGGCGAAGGCCTCCTCCGTCCAGCCGGCCAGCAGGCTCTCGCGGGCCAGCAGCAGCGCGCGCAACGGCCCCGGCGGAGCGGGCAGCGGGGGCGGATGGGCTGGGATGAGCGCGCCCTCCTCCACCCGTTCCACGAAGGCGGGGGCGGCGGCGAGGCGCGCCAGCGCGCGGTCGAGCAGTCCCGGCACGGTCTCAGTCTCGCGGCTCATGCGCGGCCATGAGGCGGCGCTGGGCGCGGCGCAGCCCGGGCTCGATCAGCCAGGGCAGGCGGTGCAGCAGCGTGACGCCCAGGCCGGGGGTGACGTGACGCCTTCCCCGCTCCGCACCTTCCAGGATAAGGCGCGCGACATGCTGCGGCGCAAAAATCCGATTGTCGCGCATGAAGAGCTCTGCGACCCTGGGCCGGGTCTTCACCTCCTGCCGCAACTGCGGCGTGTCCGTGTCGGGCGGGAAGGCCGTGGTGACGGAGATGCCCGAAAGGCTGAGCTCGAGATGGAGGATGTCCCCCAGCGCGCGCAGCGCGGCCTTGCCGGGCGCGTAGCCCGAATAGCCGTAGAAGCCGCCCAGCGCCGCGGCCGAGGAGACGAGCACCACCCGCCCCCGCCCCGCGCGCCGCATGGCGGGCAGGCAGGCGCGCAGCAGGTTCACCGCGCCCTGGTAGTTGGTGGCCCATTGCGCCGCATGGTCCTCGGCCGAGAGATCGGCGAAGCGGCCGGGCCGGACGATGCCCGCGCAGGCGATGCACCAGCCGGGCGGGCCGTGCTCGTCCACCGCCGCGCAGATCGCCGCCTCCAGCGGCCCGGCCTCGCGCACATCGGCGTGCAGCGGCAGGAAGCGCGCGCGCGCCGCGGGCGGCATGGCCTCGCGCGCGGCAGCCAGCCGCTCCGCCCCGCGGGCGATGGCCAGCACCCGCGCGCCGCGCGTGAGCAGCCCCTCGGCCAGCGCGAGGCCGATGCCGCTGGAGGCGCCGCTCACGACAGCGAGCATGCCCTCTCTTTCCGTCGCCCGACCCTGGCCATGGGGGCGAGACTACCGGCGTTCCCGGGAAGGAGAAACGGCCCGAGCCCCCCGCGGCGGCCTCCTGGCCTCCTCATCGGTCATGCCGATCCGAGGGCTCGACGCTTCCGATGCCCGAACCGGTCTGCCCCAGGTCAGAATGCGCGCGTGACGATCTCGCACGCTCCACGACACGACAGAAGCGGCCGCATCGGCGACGGCACACGCTCGCGGGCATTGACGGTTTCTTTTCCAACGCCCTATCCGTTGCACTACGTAAAAATCCGAGTGGATCGGACATCCACCGCACCTTGCCCGGAGGGCTGCGCTCCTTGATCACCGTCCCGGACGCACCGCTCGGCATCCTCGGCCTCGCCGCGCGGCTTCCGGGTGCGCCCGACCTCGGCGCGCTGTGGTCGGTGCTGGAGGAGCAGCGCTCCACCGTGACGGACCGCCCCCCGCCCGACCGCTGGCACCCCGAGCGCTTCCTCAACCCCAATCCGCGCGTGCGCGGCGCCACCTACACCTTCGCCGGCGGCTATCTGCGCGAGGCGCACGCCTTCGACGCCCAGGCCTTCGGGCTCTCGCCGCGCGAGGCGGCGCAGATGGACCCGCAGCAGCGCCTGATGCTCGAGGTGGTGTGGGAGGCGCTGGAGGATGCGGGCATCCCGCCCTCCTCGCTCGCGGGGCGGGCGGTGGGCGTCTATGTCGGCGCCTCGGCCACCGACTACGCCGATGTGCCGCTGCTCGACCTCGGCGCCATCGAGGCGCATTTCATGACGGGCAACAGCCTGTCCATCATCTCCAACCGCGTCTCCTACGTCTTCGACCTCAAGGGGCCGAGCCTGACGCTGGACACGGCCTGCTCCTCCTCCGTCGTCGCGCTGGCGGAGGCCGCGATGGCGCTGGAGAGCGGGCGGATCGAACTCGCCATCGTCGGCGGGGTGAACGTGCTCGCCTCGCCCGCGCCCTTCATCGGCTTCTCGCGCGCGGGGATGCTCTCGCCCACCGGCCGCTCGCGCCCCTTCTCGGCGCTGGCCGACGGCTATGTGCGCAGCGAGGGTGCGGTGGCGCTGGTGCTCGGCAAGCTCTCCGAGGCGCGGCGCTACGCGCAGCCGCGGGCGCTGCTGCGCGCCATCGGCGTGAACTCGGACGGGCGGACCAACGGCATCAACCTCCCCTCCGTCGAGGGGCAGCGCAGCCTGCTCGCCGGCGTCTACGAGCGGGCGGGAATCGCCCCCTCCGCGCTCGATTTCGTGGAGGCGCACGGCGCCGGCACCCGCGCGGGCGACCCGGTGGAGGCGCGCGCCATCGGCACGGTGCTGGGGCGCGGGCGCAACGCGCCGCTGCCGATCGGCTCGGTGAAGTCGAACATCGGGCATCTGGAGGCGGCCTCGGGGCTCGCGGGCCTCGCCAAATGCGTGCTGGCGCTGGAGCATCGCCGGCTGCCGGCCAGCCTCTACCTGGAGCAGCCCAATCCGCAGATTCCGATGGAGGAGCTCGGCCTCGCCCCGGCCGCGCAGCCCGTGGCGCTCGCGCCGGCGGGGCGGCTGCTGGCGGGCCTGTGCAACTACGGCTTCGGCGGCACCAACGCCCATGCCCTGCTGGAAAGCGCCCCCCTGCCCGAGCCCGCCCCCCCGCGCGGCGATGGGCGGCAGGTGCTGCTGCTCTCCGCCCACACGCGCGAGGCGCTGCAGGCGCTGGCGGGCGACTACGCCCAGGCCCTGCGCGAGCACGATCCGCGCTCGCTGGCGGCCGAGGCGGACGCGACGCGCGACCGCCTGCGCCACCGCCTGGTGCTCGACCTCGGCGCGCGGGCGGATGCGGTGGCCGAACTGGAAGCCTTCCACCGCACCGGGCGCGCGGCCACGCCGCTCGCGGCCATCCAGGGCGAGGCGGTGGCGGCACGGGCGCGGGTCGCCTTCGTCTTCTCCGGGAATGGCAGCCAGTGGCCGGGCATGGGTCGCGCCGCCTGGCGCGCCAACGCCCGCTTCCGAGCGGCCTTCGACGAGATCGCCGCGCTGGTCCGCGCGGAAGGCGGCGTCTGCCCGCTCGAGACGATGGAAGCCGCCGACTGCGCCGAGCGTCTGCGCCTGACCACCGCCGCCCAGCCGCTGATCTTCACCACCCAAATGGCGCTGGTGGCGGCGCTGGAGGCGGAGGGGCTGCGGCCCGACGTGGTGCTGGGCCATTCCGTAGGCGAGGTGGCGGCGGCCTGCGCCTCGGGCGCGCTCAGCCTCGCGGATGCGGTGCGCCTGATCGTGCGGCGCAGCGCGCAGCAGGAGTTCGCGCGCGACCTCGGCCGCATGGCCGTGCTGGCCTG
>JBKBSR010000245.1:0-5066 GCA_046291055.1 Roseococcus sp. | reverse complement strand
CCGGGCTTACCGAGGAGGAGCGCGGCCGCCGCCGCCGGGGCCGCCGCGGCGGCCGCCGCCGGCGCGAGGGCGAAGCGGCCGCCCCGGGCCCTGCGGGCGAGGAGGAGGGCGAGGTTGCCTCGGCCCCGCCGCCCGCCTATGCCGGCCCCACCCCCGCGGACCCCTTCGCCGGCGCGTCGGACAGCGTGCTCGCCGCGCTGGAGGCGGCCGAAGCCGCGGCCGAGGCCGCGCTGGCCATGCGCGCGGCCCCGCCGCCGCCGCCGCCGGCCGAGCCCCCTGCCGCGACGCCCGAGCCGGAGCCCGCCCCCGCGCCTGCCGCGCCGGAGCCCATGCCGGCGCCCGCCGCCGCCGTGCCGGCGCCCGCCCCCGCGCCCGCCAGGCCGGAGCCCGCCCCGGCCACCCCCGCGGCCACCGCGCCCGAGGCCCCACCCGCCCCGGTCATCGGTCCCCCCATCCAGCCCAAGACGGTGGAGGAGGTCGCGGCCGTCGCGCCGCGCCGCGCGGGATGGTGGAAGCGGTGAGCGCGCCCCCCGTCCTCGTCGCGCGCGAGGGCGTGGTGGTCCATGTCACCCTCAACCGTCCCGAGCGGCGCAACGCCATCGGCGGCGGCATGGGCGAGGCGCTCGACGCGGTCCTGGCGGAACTGGCGCGGGACCGCACCGCCCGCGTGGTGGTGCTGCGCGGTGCGGGCGGGCATTTCTGCGCCGGGCTGGATCTCGCCGAGGTCGGCCAGGGGCCGCGGGAGGAACGCCTGGCCGCCGGCGAGCGCCGCAATCGCGCCATGGGCGAGCGGCTGCGCGCGCTCAGCACCCTGCCCCAGGTGGTGGTGGCGGCGGTGGAGGGCGCGGCCCATGCCGGGGGCCTCGGCTTCGTCTGCGCGGCCGACATCGCCTTCGCCAGCGCCGAAGCCCGGTTCGCCGCGCCCGAGGTGCGGCGCGGGCTCGTCCCCGCCCAGATCCTGCCATGGCTGGTGCGGCGCATGGGACGCAGCCAGGCCGCCCGGCTGGTTCTGGAAGCCGAGGTGCTGGACGCGCCCGCCGCGCTGGCCATGGGCCTCGTGCACGAGGTGCTGCCCGACCGCGCGGCGCTGGATCAGCGCCTCGCCCGGCTGCTCGCCGCCCTGCGCGAGGCCGCGCCCGGGGCGCTGGCCGAGACCAAGGCGCTGCTCGCCGCCCTCGGCCCCGTCGCGCCCGAGGGCTATGCCGAGGCCGGGGTGGCCGCCTTCGCCCGCACCGCCGCCGGCCCCGAGGCGGCCGAGGGCATCGCCGCCTTCCGGGAGAAGCGCAAACCCGCCTGGGCGGTGTAGCCTCCACGCGCGCCGACGCCCGGCGCGGGGCTCGAGGGGGTGGAGATGGCCGGCGCGCGCAGGCCGCAGCTCAGGAACGGCACGCTGCATGCCGATCTCTGCGTGATCGGGGCGGGCTCGGGCGGGCTCTCCGTCGCGGCGGGGGCGGTGCAGATGGGCGCCTCGGTGGTGCTGGTCGAGAAGCACCGCATGGGCGGGGAATGCCTCAACACCGGCTGCGTGCCCTCCAAGGCGCTGCTGGCCGCCGCCGCGGTCGCGCAATCGGCGCGCGGCGCGCACCGCTTCGGTGTGGACCTGCCCGAGCCCGCGGTGGAGGCCGCGCGGGTGTGCGCCCATGTGCAGGAGGTGATCGCCGCCCTTGCGCCGCATGATTCGGCCGAGCGCTTCGAGGCGCTGGGCTGCACGGTGATCCGCGCCGCGGCCGCCTTCACCGGCCCGCGCGAGGTCGTGGCCGGCGGCCAGCCCATCCGCGCGCGGCGATTCGTGATCGCCACCGGCTCCCGCGCCGCAGTGCCGCCCATCCCGGGCCTTTCGGCGCTGCCCTTCCTCACCAACGAGACGCTGTTCGACCTCGCCGAGCGGCCGGCGCATCTGCTCGTGCTGGGCGGCGGCCCGCTGGGCGTGGAGATGGCGCAGGCATTCCGCCGCCTGGGAAGCGCGGTGACGCTGCTCGAGCGCGCCAGCCTGCTCCCGCGCGAGGAGCCCGAGGCGGCGGCCCTGATTCGCGCCGCGCTGCGGCGCGAGGGCGTGGCGGTCGAGGAGGGCGCGGCCGTGGCCGCGGCGAACCCCGCCCCGGAGGGCGAGGGCGTGGAGCTGGAGTTCGACCAGGACGGGCTGCGGCGCAGCCTTCGCGGCTCGCATCTGCTGGTGGCTACCGGGCGCATGCCGAACACGGAGGGGCTGGGGCTGGAGCTGGCCGGCATCGCGCACACGCCGCGCGGCATCACGGTGGATGCGCGGATGCGCACCACCAACCGGCGCGTCTTCGCGCTCGGCGATGTGACGGGCGGGCCGCTCACCACCCATGCGGCCGGCGCCCAGGCCGGGGTGGTGCTGCGCAACGCGCTCTTCGCCTTTCCGGGGAAGCGCGACGACCGGGCGATGCCGCGCGTCACCTTCGCCGACCCCGAGCTCGCGCAGGTGGGGATGACCGAGGCCGAGGCGCGCAAGGCCGGCGAGGCGGTGACCGTGCTGTGCGAGCCGCTCGCGCACAATGACCGCGCCCAGGCCGAGCGCGCGCCGGAGGGGCTGGCGAAGATCGTGCTGGGCGGCGCGGGGCGGGTGCTGGGCGCGACGCTGGTGGCCCCGCGCGCAGGAGAGATGATCGGCCTCTGGGCGCTGGCGGTGCAGCAGGGGCTGCGGATCGGCGCGGTGGCGCGGCTGGTGCTGCCCTATCCCACCCTCTCGGAAATCTCGAAGCGCGCGGCCGGGCGCTTCTACACGCCCTCTCTGTTCGGTCCGCGCACCCGGGGGCTGGTGGGCCTGCTGCAGCGGCTGCTGCCGTGAGGGGGCGCATCGCGCTGCTGCTCGCCTTTGTGCTGCTGCTGGTCGGGCTGCGGCTGGCGGGCGTGGAGGATCTGCTCTCGCTCGAGGCGCTGGCGCGGCGGCGCGAGGCGCTGCTCGCCCTGGTGGCGCGCGATCCGGCGCTGGCCGCGCTCGGCTATGTGCTGGTCTATGCGCTGGCGGTGGCGGTCTCGCTGCCGGGCGCGGCCATCCTCACCCTCGCGGGCGGCTTCCTGTTCGGCGCGGGGGCGGGGACGGCGCTCGCGGTGCTGGGGGCGACGCTCGGGGCCACGGGGGCCTTCCTGTTCGCGCGGCTGCTGCTGGGTGCGGCGGCGCTGGAGCGGCTTGGTCCGCGCGCGCAGGCGCTGGCGGCGGCGGTGCGGCGCGACGCCGCCTCCTACCTGCTCATGCTGCGCCTCGTGCCGCTCTTTCCCTTCGTGCTGGTGAACCTGGTGCCGGCGCTGGTCGGGGTGCGGCTGCCGCTCTACCTGGCGACGACCTTCCTCGGCATCATCCCGGGCACGGCGGTCTTCGCGCTGACCGGGGCTGGGCTGGGCGAGGCGCTGGAGGGGGGCGGGGGCCTCGACGCGGCGCGACTGCTCTCTCCCGCCATGCTGGCGGGGCTGACCGGGCTCGGGCTGCTCGCGCTGGCCGCCATTCCCCTCCGCCGGCGCCTTGCGCGGCGGTGATGCGCGCGGCTCGGGCGCGCCTACATCACGTTGAACCTCGGGCCAGGAAGGGAAGACGCCTTGTCCATCCGCGAGCAGGAGGCGCCGCGCCTCGATCCGCGCAAGTTCCAGGATCCCGACGTGACCCTGAAGGGCGAACCGCGCGCGAAGGTGGCCCTGGGCGCGCTGCGCACGCTCTGGTTCAACACCGGCACGCTGTGCAACATCGCCTGCGCCAACTGCTACATCGAGAGCAGCCCGCGCAACGACGCGCTGGCCTATCTCTCCCTCGCGGAGGTGCGCCGCTTCCTCGACGAGGCGCGCGGGCAGCCGCTGGAGGAGGTGGGCTTCACCGGCGGCGAGCCCTTCATGAACCCCGACCTCGTGCCGATGCTCGAGGAGGTGCTCGCACGCGGCCTGCGCGCCCTGGTGCTGACCAACGCCATGCAGCCCTTGCGCCGCCACCGCGCCGCGCTGCGCGCGCTGCTGGACCGGCATGGGCCGGAGCGGCTGATCCTGCGCGTCAGCCTCGACCACCACGACGCCGCTGCGCATGACCTGGAGCGCGGCCCGGGCAGCTTCGCGCGCACGCTGGAGGGGCTCCGCTGGCTGGCCCGCCAGGGGTTCCGCCTGCATGTCGCCGGGCGGGCGGGCTTCGCGAAGGAGGGCGAGGCGGCGATGCGCGCGGGCTATGCCGCGCTGTTTGCCGCGCACGGTATTCCCGTGGACGCGGCGGACCCGGTGGCGCTGATGCTCTTTCCCGAGATGGACCCGACGCGCGACGTGCCGGAGATCACCACCGCCTGCTGGGGCATCCTCGGCCGCTCGCCCGAGAGCCTGATGTGCGCCTCCTCCCGCATGGTGGTGCGGCGCAAGGGCGCGCCGCGGGCGACGGTGCTGGCCTGCACGCTGCTCGCCTACGACCCGCGCTTCGAACTGGGCGGGACGCTGGCCGAGGCGGCGCGGCCGGTGGCGCTGAACCACCCGCATTGCGCGCGTTTCTGCGTGCTGGGCGGGGCGGCCTGCTCGCGCTGATCACGCCCCGGGCGCGGCGAGCGGCACGCCCAGCGTGCGGGTGAGCCAGGCGAGGCGGTGCCGCTGCGCCGCCCGGGCCTGGGCGCGCGCGGCGGCCTCGGCCGCCTCGCCGTCGCGCGCCGTCAGCGCGCGCAGCAGGGCGCGGTGCTCCTGATGCGCGGCTTCCGCGCGGCCCTCCAGCGTCAGCAGCGAGGGCAGCAGCGCGAGATGCGCCGAGAGCTGCTCGAGGCTCTTGAGCAGGTAGCGGTTGTGCGCGGCGAGGTAGAGCAGCCCGTGCAGGCGCTGGTTGAGCGCGGCGAGCGCGGCGGCGTCGCCGAACAGGGCGGGCTCCTCCTCCAGCAGCTCGGCCATGGCGGCGAGCTCCGTCTCGCTCGCGTGCTGCGCGGCGAGCCGCGCCGCCGCCCCCTCCAGGATTTCGCGCATCACATAGAGCTCCACCACCTGCGCGTGGTCGGGGCGCGTCACGGTCAGGCCGCGGTGGGGGGCGTGGGTGAGCAGGCCCTCGGCCTCCAGCCGCGCCAGCGCCTGGCGGATGGGGGTGCGGGAGACGCCGA
>JBKBSR010000244.1:0-5087 GCA_046291055.1 Roseococcus sp. | reverse complement strand
AGATCACGGTGCAGGGCTTCGGCTTCGACCGCCCGCTGGTGCCGACCGCGATGGGCGTGCGCGAGCCGCAGAACCGCCGCGTGGAGATCGTCCTGCGCTGAGGCGCAGGGCCTCTTCCGAGATCCGGAAACAGGGAAGGGGCGCCGAAAGGCGCCCCTTTTTTCGTGCGTCCAGGCGAAGCTGCGCGCCTCGGCTTCGCCAAGAAAAAAGGGCGGCCCAGGGGCCGCCCTCGCTGAATCGCGGTTGGATTGGTGTCAGCGCGTCGCGCTGGCCGGCTGCGCCTGCTGGCTGGCTTGGCGCTGCGGCTGCGGCGGCGGGTTCGCCGGCCGCTGCTGCTGTGTGCGCGCCTGAGTCGTGCCCTGCTGCCGCTGCGGCGATGCCGGGCAGGCCTCCGCGCCCAGCGGCTGCGGGATCTCCCGCTGCACGGCGAGGTTCGCCAGTTCCTCGCGCGTGTTCGCCTGCATCGCCATCTGGAAGAGCGGCGCCTGCTCCCGGCAGAAGAAGCTGCCGCGGGTGATGCCCGCCTGCATCTGCGAGTTGGCGAGGTTCGTGATGTAGAGGTCGAGCTGCCGCTGGTGCTGCGCCCCATGCACCCGCCGGTGATAGTTCGTCACGCCGCGCTGGGCGTTGTTCAGCTCGTTCATGTGGCGGCGGACGAAATTGTTGTAGTCGTCCTGCTGCTGGCAGGTGAGTGCGACGACCATGAGCTGGCTCTGCAGCGCTCGCACGTCGAAGGCCGTCTTTTCGGCCGGCTGGAGGCAGGCGGCGATGGCGGCGCCCGGCCCGATGAGGGCGGCGGCCACCCCGGCCAGAAGTGCTGTCTTGCGCGTCATGGCGCGAAATCCCCCGATCATTCCCCGCCGATCCGCCCGCTCCGCTGGCGCGCGCATCGGCCCGACCGAGGCTTTACACGGAACCGGCCCGGCCGCGAAGCCTAAACCGGCGCGGGCTGAGGCTTCGGTTTCGACAGAGCCGCCAGGCGCCTGTCGAGAAAGGCCAAGGCCTCCTCCAGATCGCCCCCGCCCGGCCGCAGCCAATAGGCCAGCGTGGCGGCGTAGATGGCGCCCAGCGTGGCCCGGCGCGTGTACCAGGAGAAGTCGGCCGAGCGGTCTCCGGCCGCATACCACAGGGCGGAGGCGGTTTCCGCCGTCAGGCGCGCCGCCAGCGGCAGGTTCCAGGGCAGGGCCAGCAGCGCCATCGCGCCGCGCACCGCCTCCCGGTGCGGCTCCACCTCGCGCAGCCGCAGCTCGACCACGCGGCGGATGCGCGCAGGGGTGCGCAGGCCGGAGAAATCCTCCCTCTCCGCCGCCTCCTGCATCCGGCGGTCGGCGAGGCGCGACCAGTCGGCGATCGCGCCGGTCACGCCGCGCGGGAAGGCGCTCGGCAGCAGCTCCGGCGGCTCGCCCGCCTCGATCAGCGCGCGGCGCAGCGTCTCGCAGCTCCAGCCGCGCGCATCGGCGAGGCGCACGGCGGTCTCGATCAGCGCATCCTCGGTCATCACGGCCCCTCCTGGGCGCGGGCGAGTTCCTCGGTGAAGCCCAGCATCGAAAGATCCTCCATGCGCATCAGATAGAAGATGCCGTCCAGATGGTCATTCTCGTGCTGCAGCACGCGCGCGCCCAGCCCCTCGGCCACGCCCTCCACCGGCTCCCCGTTCTGGTCGAGACCGCGCCAGGCCATGCGCGTGAAGCGCGGCACCTGCCCGCGCAGCCCCGGGATGGAGAGGCAGCCCTCCCAGCCCAGCGCCTGCTCGGGGCCGAGGGGGCTCAGCTCGGGGTTGAACAGGGCGCGCAGCGTCTCTCCGTCGCGCCAGAGGAAAAGGCGGAGGGACTCATGCACCTGCGGCGCGGCCAGGCCGATGCCCCCCGCGTCCAGCAGCGTCTCGGCCATGTCGCGCACCAGCCGGCGCATGTCGGGCGCGGTGGGGTCCGGCACCGGCGCGGCCCTGGCCAGCAGCACCGGGTGCCCCATGCGGGCGATCTTCAGGATGGCCATGCGCTCTGCTCCCCCTTGCCGCGAGACCGGCACGCCGCAACATCGGTGAAGCCGGAGCGGCACGGAAGGGCTTCACGAGGCCTGCCTGCCTGTGTTACACGCTCGCCACGGGCTGGCGCCACCCGCGCCGGTCCCCTTTCCCGTTTTCGAGCCCCATACGGCCAGCAGGAGAATTGCCCGCGTGCAAGTCGTCGTCCGCGACAACAACGTCGATCAGGCGCTGAAGGCGCTCAAGAAGAAGCTGCAGCGCGAGGGCGTGTTCCGCGAGATGAAGCTTCGCCGCCACTACGAGAAGCCCTCGGAGCGCCGTGCGCGCGAGGCGGCGGAGGCGGTGCGGCGCGCCCGCAAGGTGGAGCGCAAGCGGATAGAGTAAGAGGGCTTCGTACTTCTGCTCCCGGCCGGGCGGGTCGGCGCGTGGGGTCGGCACACCACGGGGGCGCGACTCGAGGGAACCCCGGGGGCCGCGTTTCGCACGCCGCGCCCCGCCCGGGCGCACGGCGCCGCCCGTATCAGGCCGCCGCTTCGCCCTTCACCGGCAACCCATCGGCGCGCCGCTGCGCCTTCTTGCGCTCATGCGGATCGAGGTGGCGCTTGCGCAGCCGCACGGCCGAGGGCGTCACCTCCACCAGCTCGTCGTCCTCGATGTAGGCGATGGCCTGCTCCAGCGACATCCTGCGCGGCGGCGTCAGCAGCAGCGCGTCGTCCTTGCCGGCGGCGCGGATGTTGGTGAGCTTCTTCTCCTTGACCGGGTTCACCTCCAGGTCGTCGTCGCGCGAGTTCTCGCCGATGATCATGCCGACATAGACCTTGGCGCCCGGCTCCACGAACAGCGCGCCGCGCTCCTGCAGGTAGAACAGCGCGTACTGCGTCGTCTCGCCGTCCACGTTGGAGATCAGGCTGCCGTTGCGCCGCCCCTCGATGGGGCCGGCCCAGGGCCGATAGCCGAGGAAGAGCCGGTTCATGATGCCGGTGCCGCGCGTGTCGGTCAGGAACTCCGAGTGGTAGCCGATCAGGCCGCGCGAGGGCATGTGGAAGGTCAGCCGCGTCTTGCCGCCGCCGGAGGGGCGCATGTCCTGCATCTGGCCCTTGCGCAGCGACATCTTCTCGACCACCACGCCCGCATACTGCTCGTCCACGTCCACGAGCACCTCCTCGAAGGGCTCCTCGCGGGCGCCCGTCTCCGGGTTCTCGCGCGTCAGCACGCGGGGGCGGCCGATGGTCAGCTCGAAACCCTCGCGGCGCATCGTCTCGATCAGCACGCCGAGCTGAAGTTCGCCGCGGCCGGCCACCTCGAAGGCGTCCGTCTCCTCGCTGTCCTTCACGCGGATGGCGACATTGCCCTCCGCCTCGCGGAACAGCCGGTCGCGGATCTGGCGCGACGTGACCTTCTTGCCCTCGCGCCCGCCCAGCGGGCCGTCGTTCACGCGGAAGGTCATGGCGAGGGTGGGCGGGTCCACCGGCACGGAGGGCAGGGGGGCGGCCACCTCGGGCGCGCAGATCGTGTCGGGGATGGTGGTCTCGGAGAGGCCCGCGATGGCGATGATGTCGCCCGCGACCGCCTCTTCCACCGGCACCCGCTCCAGCCCGCGGAAGGAGAGCAGCTTGGTCAGCCGGCCCGTCTCCACCTGCCTGCCGTCGGCGCGCAGCACTTTCACGGGCATGTTGAGCTTCGCCACTCCCTGCTCGATGCGCCCCGTCAGGATGCGGCCGAGGAAGTTGTCGTATTCCAGGATGGCCGCGTTCATGGCGAAGGGCAGCGCCGCGTCCACCGCCGGTTCCGGCACATGGCGCAGGATGAGCTCGAAGAGCGGGTTCAGGTTCTCGCGCGGGGCCTCCATGCTCTCGGCCGCCCAGCCCTGGCGGCCGGAGGCGAAGAGCATGGGGAAATCGAGCTGCTCGTCGCTCGCGCCGAGATTGGCGAAGAGGTCGAACACCTCGTCATGCACTTCGTGCGGGCGGGCGTCCTGGCGGTCCACCTTGTTCACCACCACGATGGGGCGCAGCCCGCGCGCCAGCGCCTTGCCCAGCACGAACTTGGTCTGCGGCAGCACGCCCTCGGCCGCGTCCACCAGCAGGATGGCGCCGTCCACCATGGAGAGGATGCGCTCCACCTCGCCGCCGAAATCGGCGTGGCCGGGCGTGTCCACGATGTTGAGCTTCACGCCCCGCCACTCCACCGCCGTGCACTTGGCGAGGATGGTGATGCCGCGCTCGCGCTCCAGGTCGTTGCGGTCCAGCGCGCGCTCGGCCACCTGCTGGTTCTCGCGGAAGCTGCCAGCCTGCTTGAGGAGCTGGTCCACCAGCGTGGTCTTCCCATGGTCCACATGGGCGATGATCGCGAGGTTGCGCAGCGGCATCGGCGGAGGGCTCCGGGCAGGGGCGAGCCCGGGCGCGGCGCGTCCGGGCGCGAATGGCGGTGGTGTGTTGGCTGTTCCCGCCGCCACATAGGCGCTCGACGCGCAAAAGGCGAGGGCAAAGCCGCGCCTCCCGCCGCATGGCGGCATGAGCGGGCCGGGCTACTCCGTGAAGTCGAGCCGCATGGGGCCGAGCCCGGGGCCCACCCATTGCTCGGCCTGCGCCACCTGGCCTGACGCCTCGTCCACCCAGAAGAGGTTGGTCACGGGCGAGAGGCCGCTCGCGCGGCAGCGTTCCTCCACCAGGATCACCCCCTCCTGGTCGGTGCGGGCGGCGCGCAGGCGGCAGTCGAAGGCGATGCCGAAGCGCATCGAGGCGGGATCGCGCGCCGCGCCGGAAAGATCCACGAGTCGCCGCGCCTCGGCGCTGCGCTCGAGCAGCGAACGGGGGTCGGCG
The DNA here is from genome assembly GCA_046291055.1 of Roseococcus sp. Lineage (GTDB taxonomy): Bacteria > Pseudomonadota > Alphaproteobacteria > Acetobacterales > Acetobacteraceae > Roseococcus. Next base: position 281 of record JBKBSR010000244.1, on the reverse strand, counting down.
AGGGGATCGGGGCCGTCGAAGCGGGTGGACATGATCATGGTGGGCAGGCCGGAGCTCGCCACCACCCGCCCGCCATCGGTCGCCACCACCACCCCGCCGGGCGCGCGCCAGAGCCGACGCTGGCCCTGGGTGTGGATCAGGGCTGCGGTCGCGGCGCGGCGCCCGAGGCCCAGGCGCAGCGTGGCCGGTGCCTCCACCTCCGCGCTCTCGGCCTCGGCGATGGCGAGGCGGTCCGGCTCCCCGCCCAGGCCCAGCAGGGTGCGGGTGAGGTCGCCCCCGCC
>JBKBSR010000243.1:0-5093 GCA_046291055.1 Roseococcus sp. | reverse complement strand
CGGGGGCGGCTGATCAGCCGCCGCGCCTGAGGGCGCGCCACACCGCCTCGGGCGTGGCGGGCATGGAGAGATCCGCCCCGGCCGCGTCGCGGATCGCGGCCATCACCGCCTGGGGCGCGGCGATGCAGCCCGCCTGCCCCGTGCCCTTCACGCCGAGCCCGTTCGCCTCGGTCGGCGCGTCCTCGCGCAGGGTGATGGCGAAGCCGGGCAGGTCGGCCGCCCGGGGCAGCGCGTAGTCCATCAGCGTGGCGGTCAGGAACTGGCCGCTGTCGGCGTCATAGCGCATGGCCTCCATCAGCGCCTGGCCGATGCCCTGCGCCACGCCGCCCTGCACCTGGCCCTCGGCCAGCAGCGGGTTGAGCAGCCGCCCGTAATCGTCCACCGCCGTGTAGCGGCAGAGCCGCACCTCGCCCGTCTCGGGGTCCAGCTCCACCTCGGCGGCATGCACGCCGTTGGGGAAGGTGCAGAGATCGAGCCCGTGCCGCGCCTCGGCCGAGAGCTCCCCCTCCTCGGCGGCGAGATCGGCGAGGGTGACGGACTGTCCATCGGCCAGCACGAAGCGCCCGCCCGCGTAGTGCAGCGCATCGGGCGCGGCCTGCAGCAGCCGCGCCGCCCGACCGCGCGCCTCGGCCAGCAGGGCGTGGGCGGCCTGGCGGATCGCCTCGCCGCCCATGTGCAGGCTGCGCGCCCCGCCATGGCCATGGCCGAAGGCGATGCGGTCCGTGTCGGCCTGGAGGTAGCGGATGCGCTCGGGCGGCAGGTCGAGCTCGGCCGCGATGTATTGCGGGAAGCTCGTCTCATGCCCCTGGCCGTTGGACTGGGTGCCGATGGCGAGAGTCACCACCCCCTCGGGGTCCACCGAGAGGCGGGCCCATTCGCCGAAGGCGCCGCGGGCGGTCTCGAGGAAGGCGGTCATGCCGAAGCCGCGGCGCAGCCCGCGCGCCTCGCTCTGCGCGCGGCGGGCGGGGAAGCCCGCGCGGTCGGCGGCCTCGGCGCATTCGGCGAGGCGGCGGGCGAAGGCGCCGTCGCGGATCTCCATGCCCATGGCGGTGCGGTGGGGGAGTGCGGCGATCATGTTGCGCGCGCGCAGCGCGGCCGGGTCCTCGCCCGTCTCGCGCGCCGCCTGCTCGATCAGCGTCTCGACGATGAAGTTCGCCTCCGGCTTGCCCGCGCCGCGATAGGCCTCGAGCGGGCAGGTGTTGGAGAAGGCGCCGCGCACCGTCATGTGGACGGCGGGAATGGCATAGACGCCGCCCATGGCGGTGGCGGCGGCGTTGGTCGGGCAATGCGGGCCGTAGTGGGAGAGCCAGGCGCCCATCTCCGCCACCCCCTCGAAGTCGAGGGCGAGGAAGCGCCCCTCCGCGTCGAGGGCGAGCCTGCCCAGCCCATGCAGGCCGCGCCCATGGGCGGAGGCCGCGTAGTCCTCCGAGAGGCTCGCCGTCCAGCGCACTGGCGCGCCCAGCACCCGCGCGGCGTGCAGCAGGCAGAGATGCTCGGGGAAGGCGACGTTCTTCACGCCGAAGCCGCCGCCCACATCGGGGGCGGCGACATGCAGCGCCTCGGGCGGGAGGTTCATCGCCGCCGCGAGCTGCGCGCGCAGCCCGATCACGTTCTGCCCGTTGCAGAGCAGCGAGAGTCGCCCCCCCTCGGGCCGCGCGATGGCGGCGCGGGGCTCGATGGGCGCGCAGGCCACGCGCGGGTTGGGGATGCGCGCGGCGACGACGCGCGCGGCGCGGGCCATGGCGGCCTCAACCGCCGCCGCATCGCCCTTGCGCCAGAGGAAGGCGAGGTTGCCCGGCGCCTCCTCATGGAGCTGCGGCGCGCCCTCGGCCAGCGCGGCCTCGGGGTCGGTGACCGCGGGCAGCGCCGCATACTCCACCGCGATCGCCTCCAGCGCGTCCTCGGCGGCCCGGCGGGTCTCGGCGACGACGCAGGCGACGGGCTCGCCCACGAAGCGCACCCGCCCGCGCGCGAGGCCCGGGCGCGGCGGCACGACCAGCGGCCGCTCGGCCGCCAGCACCGCGCCGCAGGGAAGCGCGCCCAGGCCGGCGGCGGCGAGATCCTCGCCCGTCAGCACGAGACGCACCCCCGGCAGGGCGCGCGCGGCGGCGGAATCGAGCGCGGCGATTCGCGCATGGGCGTGGGGGCTGCGCAGGAAGGCGGCCCAGAGCGCGCCCTCCTGCGCGATGTCGTCCACGTAACGGCCCCGGCCGGTGAGGAAGCGCGCATCCTCCACGCGGCGGAGCGACTGGCCGAAAAGCGAGGCGCCGGACATGGGGCGGAGCCTACACCGGCCGCCGCCGCGCGTCCCCTCCCCGGTTCAGGCCGCGCGCAGCCCGGCCAGCATGTTGCCGAAGCCCTCGCGCAGCACCGCGCCCTGGCTTTCGACGCCCTGGTCATGCGTCCAGACTGGACGCGGCTTCCTTTCCGTCACGCTCAGGGATGCTACTGGCCCAGCCCGAAAATCCCCCGCAGGAAGCCCGGCGTGAGGGCGGAGAGCGGATTCACCGTCACCTCCGGATCATCGGCCGGGCCGCGCACCCGGAAGGCGGCGGCGAAGAGCCCGCCCCCGCGCTCGGGGCTGAACAGCCGGCCGATCAACGGCAGGTTGCCCAGCAGCGTGTTCACCACATAGGCCGGCACGATGGTGCCCTCCATGTCCAGCGTGTTGCTGTCCCGATGGAAGCGCCCCTGGGCGGTGAGGCCGAGCGAGGGCGAGAAGGCCCGCGCCTCCTGCACGCGCAGCAGATCGGGCGTCAGGGTGAAGGGCACCACCGCGCGCGTGAAGGCGAGGCCCGCGCCGCCCTGGATCGCGTCGAAGACGCCGAACACCGTGATGGCCTGCAGCAGCTTGCCCAGCGCGGGCGCGTTGCGCACCGCGAAACCCTCCAGCTCCGCCGTGCCGGAGAGCGGCGCGCCGGGGCGCGGGTGCGCGAACTCGCCCGAGAGGCTGAGCCGCCCCCCCTGGATGGACTCCGTCAGCCCGAAGGCGCGCAGCAGCGCGCCGCCGTCCTCGGCCCTGCCGCGCAGCCCGCGCCGCTCGCCGGCGGCCGGGGTGATGGCGAGGTCGAACCCCCCCGCCCCGCGCGCGGTGCGCCCGCGCAGCACCGCCTCGCGCAGCACCCCCGCCTCGTCGAGGCGGGCGCGCGCCTGCAGGGCGAAGAGCTCGCGCCCCGGGCCGAGCAGCGCCTGGTCGAAGCGCAGATCGAGCGACAGCGGCGGCTGGCGCGCCGCCCCGCCGGCCCCGCGCTCGGCCTCGCGCGGGGCGGCCATGGCGGCGCGCAGATCGAGCACCGGCCCGCGCAGCGTCACCGCCCAGGGCTCGCCCGGCCGCGCCCCCGCCCGCGCATCCCCGGCGAAGCGCGAGCCGGCCAGCGTGCTCTCCTGCAGCTCCACCCGCTCGATGCGCCCCGCCCGCGCCGCGATCCGCCCGCGCAGCGCGAGCTCGGGCGCCTCGATCCGCACCGCTTCGAGGCTGGTCACCTGCTCGCCCATCAGGCGCAGCGAGGCCTCGGCGCTGGCGGCGACCCCCGGCGCCTTGCTCCATCCGAGCGGCGGGAAAGCCATGGCGGCGGCGCGCAGATCGGCGCGGATGGCCACCTGGTGCTGGCCGCCCCGCCGCTGCTCGCCGCGCGTCTCGATGGCCAGGGGGCCGCGCAGCAGCTCCCCCGCATCCAGCCCCAGCGCGGCGAGCTGCTGCGCCTCCGCGCGCAGGCTCGCGCTGTGGCGGAACACCACCTGCGCCGCGGGGCCGGGGCGGAAGTCGAGATCCACCCCGTAGCGCGCGGCGATGCCGGCCAGCGTGCCCGTGCCGGTGAGGCGGAGCTGCTCGGTATCCGCGCGCACCTCCATCTGCGCTTCCTCGAGATCGCGCTCGAACAGCAGCCGCGCGAGCCGCACGCCCTGCGCCCGCGCCTCCGCGCGCAGCCGCACCTCTTCCATGGAGAGGCGGTCGAGCAGGGGGAAGCCGAGGCTGAGCCGCCCCTCGAAGCCGCCGGCCGCCACCTCCACCGGGAAGGGTCGGCGCTCGAACAGGGCGAGGCGCGGGTGGCGCAGCGCGGCGGCCAGCTCGGCCAGCGGCCCGGCGAGCTGGAAGGACATCTCCGCGAGGTCCGGCTCGCCCTCGGGGCGGAAGAGGAAGCGCAGCGCCGCCTCGCGCGCCTGGATGGGCGGCCCGCCCAGCGAGAGAAGCCCGCCCGTGGTGGCGACGCTCACCTCCTCCCGGGTGAAGCGGGCGCGGGCGGCCACGCCGGTCACCGGCGGCATGGGGCGCAGGAAATGCACGCTGGCCCCTGTCGCGGCCAGCTCGCCCTCCAGCGCGGCGAGGCGCAGGCCCTGCCCGCCCTCACCGGGGGCAAGGGCGAAGCGCCAGCGCCCTTCGGCGATCTCGCCCTCCGTCACATTCTCGGTGATCCAGCGCCGCGCCCCCTCGCCCAGCCCCTGCGGCCAGAGCACCGGCAGATCCTGGAAGCGGGTGCGGTCGAGCGCGAGCTCGAGCGCGCCCTCCCACCCCGCTGGGCCGCGGCGGAGCGCGCCGCCGGCGGAGATCGCCGGGGCGGGAGCGCCCACGGAGGGGGCGGGAAGCACGAGGCGCAGCGCCTCCAGCGCCGCCGCCTCCGGGCCGATGCGCGCCGAGAGCTCGGCCGATTCCAGCGCCACAGGCGAGAGGCCCGGAGGCGCGAGGCGCGCCTGGCGCAGCCGCAGCGCCCCCCGCCCGCCCGCGACCGTCCAGCCCGCGAGATCGGGCCCGGCGCGCAGATCGAGGCTGAGCCGCGCCTCCTCCACCCGCCCCGCGATGAGCGCGAGCCGCGCCTGCTCGCGCGCCTCGGGCGCGAGCTCCGGCGGCCAGAGCGCGGGCAGGGCGGGCAGCTCGGCCTCGCTCAGCAGCAGGTGGAGCGGCCCCGCCCAGCCCTCGGCGCCGAGGCTGAGCTCGCCCGCCGCCTCCAGCGCCGTGCCCGCGGCGCCGGGCAGGGCGATGCGCGCGCGCTCCACCACCAGCCGCTCTGCGCTGCCCGAGAGCTCGGCCTCCAGCGCGGCGAAGCGGATGGCGAAGCCGGGATGCGGCTGCAGCCGCCCCTCCTCCGTCGCCTGGA
>JBKBSR010000242.1:0-5123 GCA_046291055.1 Roseococcus sp. | reverse complement strand
CCGCCCGCCAGGAAGCCCACCAGCGTGCCGTTCACGCGGATGTACTGCAGGTCCTTGCCCACCCGGAGTTCCAGCTTGTCGCTGATCTCCTTCGAATCCCAGCCGGCCACCACCTCGGCGATGAAGCCCGAGAGCCGGGCCTGCGCGCCGGGCAGCAGGCTCGCCACGCCCTTCTCCAGCGCGGCGTTCAGCCGGGCGCGCGCGGCCGGATCCTCGACGAGGTAGCGCCCGGCATTGGCCAGCGCGGCCTCGGCCAGCTCCACCGTGCGGCCGCTGGGCAGGGCGGCGTCGGTCAGCAGGGCGGCGCGCAGCCGCCGCCAGGCGTCGCCCAGCCAGTCCGCAACCACGGGATGGGCAAGCCCGCGCCGGATGGCGGCGCCGACCGCCGCCGCGCGGGCGGGATCGGTCTCCAGACGGTGGATTTCCGCCTCCACCCAGGCCTCGAAGGCGAGGCGCAGCTCCGAATCCCCTGGCTCGATGCGCTCGAGCTCGGCGTTCACGGCGGCGAGCACCCGGTCGGCGACATAGGCGCCGGCGGCCCAGCCCACCAGCGCGCCGCCCTGGTCGCGCACGCGGCGCTTGATGGCCTCGCGCAGATCCTCCTGCTTGGCGGCGAGCACGGCCTTGATCTGCGCGAGCGCGAGGTCGAACACCGCCTGGTGCTGGCCGCCCGCCATCAGCGCGCGCAGCGCGCGGGCCACCACCTGCGCCGCACCCGGACCACCCTCCCCCCACCGACGCCGCCGCGCTCCCAGCCACCGCGTCCGCCCCCCCCCCCTCGCAAAAAGCAAGCCAGGAAGCGCCTCGGCGAAGGCGCGCGCGGCCGGGCGGGCGTGCCGGGGGTCGGCCAGGGTGGCGCCGATGATGCCGGCGAGGTCGAGCTGGCCCAGCACCCGGTGCACCTCGGCCGGGGTGAACACATGGCCCGCGACGAAATTGCCCAGGCTGCGCCCCAGCCGGTCCTTCTGCCGGGGGATGATCGCGGTGTGCGGAATGGGCAGCCCGAGCGGGCGGCGGAACAGCGCCGTGACGGCGAACCAGTCCGCGAGCCCGCCCACCACCCCGGCCTTGGCCGAGGCGGCGAGCAGATCGGGCCAGAACCCGGCCGGGAAACGGTAGGCCAGGACGGTGAGGCCCACCATGAGCAGCAGCAGGAAGGTGGCGAAGGCGCGGTGGCGGGCGAGGGTCCGGCGCAGCCCCTCCTCGGGCGATGTCATGGCCGAAGACTAGCCCGGCGAGGCGCGCATTGGCGACGGGGCCCCGTCTGTGTTATGGGATAACATCATGCGCGCTCTCCTCCATCCGCTCGACCTCGCCGCCGGCGCCGGGCTGCGCCTCGCCTGGGCGGCCGGCCTGCTTGCGGTGCTGTGGGCGCTGATCCTCTGGGCGCTGGCGGCGTGATGTCCGAACTCGCGGTCCGCAACCTGACGGTGACGCATGGCCGGCGCCCGGCCGTGCACCACGCGAGCTTCCGCCTGGCCCCGGGGGCGAAGATGGCGGTGGTGGGGCCCAATGGCGCGGGGAAATCCACCCTGCTGCGCGCCATCGCCGGGCTGCACCCCCCGGCCGAAGGCCGTATCGAGGGGGCGGCGCGGGTGGCGCTGCTGCCCCAGGCCGCGGCGCTCGATCGCGGCTTCCCGCTCACCTGCCGCGATGCGGTGCTGTTCGGGCTCTGGGCCGAGGCCGGGGCCTTCCGCCCCTTTGCGGCGCCGGAACGGGCGGAGGAGGCGCTGGCGGCCGTGGGGCTTTCGGGCTTCGCGCGGCGCCCGGTGGGCAGCCTCTCGGCCGGCCAGTTCCAGCGGGTGCTCTTCGCCCGGCTGCTGCTGCAGGACGCGCCGGTGATTCTGCTCGACGAGCCCTTCAACGCGCTCGACGCCCGCACCGTGGAGGATCTGCTCGGCGTGCTGCGGCGCTGGCACGGGGAGGGGCGCAGCATCCTCGCCGTGCTGCACGATCTCGATCTCGTGCGGCGCGAGTTCCCCGAGACGCTGCTGCTGGCGCGCGAGGTGATCGCCTGCGGCCCCACCGCCCAGGTGCTCTCGGCCGAGAACCGTCTGCGCGCGCGCATGATGGCCGAGGCCTGGGCGGAGAACGCCGCCCCCTGCGCCCGCGCGGCCTGACGGCCCGCCCATGCTCTGGGAGGCGCTGGTCGCGCCCTTCGCGGAGTTCGGCTTCCTGCGCCGCGCCCTGGTCGCCTGCCTCGCGCTCAGCCTCGCGGCGCCCCCGCTGGGGGTCTTTCTCATGCTGCGCCGGATGAGCCTGACGGGCGATGCGCTGGCCCATGCCATGCTGCCCGGCGTGGCGCTGGGCTTCGCCCTCGCCGGGCTCTCGCCACCGGCGCTGGCGGCGGGGGGGCTGGCGGCGGGGCTGCTGGTCGCGCTGGGGGCGGGGGCGCTCTCGCGCGCTACCGGCGGGCGGGAGGATGCGGCGCTCGCCGCCCTCACCCTCTCCGCGCTCGCGGCCGGGGTGGCGCTGATCTCCTGGCGCGGCTCGCCGGTCGAGCTCACCCAGCTTCTTTTCGGCTCGGTGCTGGGGGTGGACGATGCGGCGCTGCTGCTGGCGGGCGGGGCGGCGAGCGCCGCGCTGTTCTTCCTCGCCTTCGCCTGGCGGCCGCTGGCGCTGGAGTGCTTCGACCCGGGCTTCGGCCGCGCGGTGGGGCTGCGCGGCGGCTGGTGGCACATGGGCTTCCTCGCCCTTGTCGTGCTCACCCTGGTGGCGAGCTTCCAGGCGGTGGGCACGCTGATGGCGGTGGGGCTGATGATGTTGCCGGCGGTGGCGGCGCGGCACTGGGCGCGCGGGTTGGCGGGGATGGTGCTGGCGGCGGTGGGGATGGCGGCGCTGGCCTCGGTGCTCGGGCTGCTCGGCTCCTACCACGCCGATGTGCCCACGGGCCCGGCCATCACCCTCACCGCGGCGGCGCTCTGGGCGGTGTCGCTGGCCTTCGGGCCGGTGGACGGGCTCCGGGCGCGCTGGCGGCCGCCCAGGCACCTGGAGGGATAGGCCCGCTCAGCCGTGCCGGGCGATCAGTTCGCGAAGCCGCTGGGCGCCGGCGGCGCCCTTGGCGGCGTCGCGCCAGAGGCTCTCGGCCACGCGCTGATAGACGCTCACCGCCTCCTCGGCGGCGGTGATGCCCGCCACGCCCGTCACAGCCAAGGGCGGCGTGTCCGCCGGGATGGCCGAGGTCACCACATGCGCGCGATCCCGCCCGCGCAGCAGCATGAAGGCGGCGCTGGGCTCCGGCCCCGTGGCGAGGCCGAGCTGGAGCCCGATGGGCACGCTTTCCATGAGCTGCGCCATGTTCTCGGCCTCGCGCCGCGCCGCCTCGCGGCAGCGGCTGCGCGTCGCCTCGGGCGCGGGCAGCCCGGCGGCCACGCCCTCCTGCAGGGCGCGCACCACCGCCCCCTCGCTGAGCACCGCGATGATGGTCGGGCGCTTCTGCTGGTAGAGCCGCTTGCGCGCGGCCAGCGCGCCGAGCGTCTGCTCGACGAGGGAGAGCTGCGCCGCGCGATCGGCTCCGGCGGCGATGGCCTGGGTCCAGGCCTCGGCGAGCGCGCCGTCGAAGGCCTCGGTGGTGACCTGGTAGCACACGGCGCCGCCGACCGTGAGGATCTGGTCCGCCTGCTCCTCCAGGCCGCGCAGCCGCTCCTGGAAGGCGCCGGGCCGGGCGAAATACTCGATGCCGATGCCGAGCAGGGAGAGCGGGGAGACCTTGAGGAGCTCGGCGAGGCGACGGATCGTCTCGAGCTTGATGACCTCGCCCTTCTCGTAGCGGTAGAGCGCGGCGCGCGAGACGCCGAGCCGGGCGGCGATCTCCTCCGCCCGCATGCCCGATTCCATTCTGTAGGCCCGCAACTGCTGCCCGATATCCGCGAACTTCATGCCGGCCCTCTTCCCGGTATTGACCCTGCCGCGATGCCTGCCCCGCGCAGGGAACCGCGCAACCCCCGGATCAGAAACGATAACAGCGATATACAACCAAAGGTCGGTCCTGCCTCCACGGCGCAACCCAAATTTCCGGCCCGTGGATATCTTTTCCTTAGGCTTTGCTCAAAAACTTACATGGTCTGTCTCAGCATTGGCAAGAGGAACGGCAGGCCTTGCGCCCTCTCCCGGCCCGCGCGGGCGGGCGTTTCCGCGGATGGCCGGCCCGCGCTAAGCTCAACCTATGGATTCAACCCTGCATGAGCGCCTCACCGCCTGGCGACGCCACCTCCACGCCCATCCCGGTCTGACCCTCGACGAAGGAGAGACCGCCGCCTTCGTGGTGGAACGGCTGCGTGAGCTCGGTGTGGCCGAGATCGAGACGGGGGTGGGCGGGCATGGCGTGGTGGCCACGCTGCGCCGCGCCGGCGGCAACCGCTCGGTCGGCCTGCGCGCGGACATGGATGCGCTGCCCATCCAGGAGCTGGACGAGACGCTGCCCTGGCGCAGCACCAAGCCCGGCGTGATGCACGCCTGCGGCCATGACGGCCACACCGCCGCCCTGCTCGGGGCGGCGGCGCTGCTGCAGGCCGATTCCTCCTGGAGCGGCGTCATCCGCCTCGTCTTCCAGCCGGCCGAGGAGGGGGCGGGCGGCGCCCGCCACATGATCGAGGACGGGCTGTTCCGGCGCTTCCCCATGGAGCGCATCTTCGGCTGGCACAACTGGCCGGGCCTGCCCGCCGGTGTGGTGGCGGTGCATGATTCCGCCGTGATGGCCGCCGGCGCGCGCTTCGAGATCGCCTTCGAAGGCCATGCCGGCCATGCCGCCCTGCCGCACCTGACGCGCGACCCGATGCTGGGCGCGGGCCATGCCATCGTCGCGCTGCAATCCATCGTCGCGCGCGGGGTGGACCCGATGAAGTCGGGCGTGGTCAGCGTCACCATCGCCGAGGCGGGCGAGGCGCAGAACCAGGTGCCCCGCCGCGCCAGGCTGAAGGGCACGGCGCGCTGGCTCGAGGAGTCCGTCGGCGCCCTGATCGAGACCCGCATGCGCGAGATCGCGCACGGCATCGCCGCCGCCTATGGGCTGGAGGCGGAGGTGGATTTCCGCGTGGGCGTGCCCGTCACCGCCAACCACCCGGCCGAGCGCGACATCGCCGCGCGCGCCGCCGCCAGCGTGACCGATGTGGTCGAGCACATGA
>JBKBSR010000241.1:0-5129 GCA_046291055.1 Roseococcus sp. | reverse complement strand
GCGCCGAGCAGGGCGCGGCGATGCAGCACGGCGGCCTCGGGCGTGGCGGCGTTCTCGGGGATTTCCCAGCCGCGGCGTCGGCGGATCAGCATGGGTGGGGGCTCCGGTGCGGGCCGGGCGGGCGGCCTGGCGTGGGATGGTGCGAGCGAGCATCATCTAGTGCTGCGACCGCCGCTGTCGATTCCCGACAGCGAAGTGCGTTCGGCCCTTCGGATCACGGCCTGCCGGCCCGGGCAGGATCTGACCCGAGAGGCGCACTCTGCGCGGCCGCGCCCGTCACGGCGCGGGCAGCACCACCCCCGCGCAGGGCCCGAAGCCGATGGGGGCGAAGCCCTCCCGCCGCGCCCGCGCCGTCAGCACCACCTCGTCGCCGTCCTCGAGGAAGCTGCGCGTCTCGCCGCTGGGCAGGCGCAGCGGCTCGCGCCCGCCCGCCGTGCTCTCGAGCAGCGAGCCATAGGCCGCCCGCTCCGGCCCGCTGATGGTGCCGGTGCCCAGCAGGTCTCCGGGCTGGAGGTTGCAGCCGTTGCTCGTGTGGTGCGCCACGAGCTGCGCTGGCGTGTAGTAGAGGTGGCGGGCGTGGCTCGCCGCCACGCGGTGCGGCGGCAGCCCCTGCGCGCGCAGCCCCGGGGTGAGGAGCCAGACCTCCAGCTCCAGGTCGAGCGCGCCGCCCGCCTGGTCCGCCTCGTCCCAGAGATAAGGCAGCGGGCGCGGATCGCCCTCCGGGCGCGGGGCCTGCGGGATCCGGAAGGGCGCCAGCGCCTCGGGCGTGACGATCCAGGGGCTGATGGTGGTGGCGAAGGATTTCCCGAGGAAGGGGCCGAGGGGCTGATACTCCCAGGCCTGGATGTCGCGCGCCGACCAGTCGTTCAGCAGGCAGAAGCCCGCGATGTGTTCCGCCGCCCGCGCGATCGGGATCGGCTCGCCCAGCGCATTGCCGGGGCCGATGAGGAGGCCGAGCTCCAGCTCGTAGTCCAGGCGCTGCGCGGGACCGAAGACCGGGCCCTCCGCGCCCGCGCGCTGGCCGTTCGGGCGGCGGATGGGCGTGCCGCTCGGCACGATGGAGGAGGCGCGGCCGTGATAGCCCACCGGCAGATGCTTGTAGTTGGGCAGCAGCGGGTTGTCGGGGCGGAACAGCCTCCCGGCCGCGACGGCGTGATGGATGCCCGCGTAGAAATCCGTGTAGTCGCCGATCCGCGCGGGCAGGTGCAGCGTCACCTCGCGCTGCGCGTGCAGCCATTCGGGGCGCGGCGTGGCGCCCTGGGCGAGCAGGGCCGAGACGCGCGCGCGCAGCGCCCGCCGCGCCGCCGCGCCCTCGGCGAGGAAGGCGTTGAGCGGCGCCTCGATCGCAAGCCCCGCCGCGGCGAGGTCGAGCACCATCTCCCCGATCGCCACCCCCGCGCGTGGCGCGCCGCCCGGCGGCGAGAAGACGCCGAGCGGCAGGTTCTGGATCGGGAAATCCGGATGCCCGTTGGCGCTCTCCACCCAGGAGCGCAGCGCGGGGTCATGCGTCGCGTCGATCACGGGCGCGCGGGGTCGAAATGGCGCTTCAGCGCGCGGCCGTAGTGTTCGTAGCCGCGCTCGCGCTCCGCCAGCTCCGCCGCCCAGTCGGTGACGCGCTGCGGCAGGCGCGTCTCGAACATGAAGGCCATGGTGCCTTCCAGCTTGTGCGGGCGCAGCTCGGCGCGGCTCGCGCCCTCGAAGGCGTCCGCGTCCGGGCCGTGCGGCAGCATGCGGTTGTGCAGCGAGATGCCGCCCGGCTTGAACCCCTCCGGCTTCGCGTCGTACTGGCCGTAGATCAGCCCCATGAACTCGCTCATCACGTTCATGTGATACCAGGGCGGGCGGAAGGTGTTCTCCGCCACCATCCAGCGGTCGGGGAAGATCACGAAGTCGATGTTCGCGGTGCCCGGCGTCTCGGACGGCGCGGTCAGCACGGTGAAGATGCTCGGATCGGCGTGGTCGAAGAGCAGCGGGCCCACGGGCGAGTAGCGCCGCAGGTCGTATTTGTAGGGTGCGTAGTTGCCGTGCCAGGCCACCACGTCCAGCGGGCTCCAGGGCAGTTCCGTCTCCCACAGCCGCCCGCCCCATTTCACGACCAGGCGGTGCGGCGTCTCGCGGTCCTCGTAATGCGCGACGGGGGTGAGGAAATCGCGCGGGTTGGCGAGGCAGTTGGCCCCGATCGGCCCGCGCTCGGGCAGGGTGAAGGCGCCGCCGTAGTTCTCGCAGAGATAGCCGCGCGAGGGGCCTTCCACATCCACCGCGAACTTCACGCCGCGCGGGATCACGGCGATCTCGCCCGGGGCGAGGTGGATGCGCCCGAACTCGGTGCGCAGCAGCAGCGCGCCCATCTGGGGGACGAGCAGCATCTCGGCGTCGGCGTTCCAGAACACTTCGTCGGTCATGCTCCGGTCGCAGAGCCAGAGCGAGGCGGCCATGCCCGTGGCGGCGTCCGAGTCGCCCGCGGTGGTGACGGTGCGGATGCCCTCGATGAAGCTGCCCGCATTCTGCGGCACCGGCACGGGGGCCCAGCGATAGGGCGCGGGCGGCAGGTCGCGCCCCTCCTCGCAGGGGGCGCTGCGCCAGAGCCCGGGCGCGCGCGGGCGCAGGCTGTTCCAGTGCGCGATGGTGGGGCGGATGCGGTAGAGCCAGCTCCGCTCGTTGCTCGCGCGCGGAGCGGTGAAGGGCGAGCCGGAGAGCTGCTCGGCGTAGAGCCCATAGGCGCAGCGCTGCGGCGAGTTGCGCCCGACGGGCAGCGCGCCCGGCAGCGCCTCCGTCTCGAAGCCGTTTCCGAAGCCCGACATGTAGCCCGCCGTCTCGACCGCGGCGCTGCGCTGGATCACGTTCATGGCCTGTGCCTCCGTTCCCGCGGAAAGTTTACCGCGCCGCGGGCGTGCGGGCGAAGGGGCTCAGCGCGGCGCCCCGCCGGCCTCGGCCTCGCAGGCGTCCAGCACGCTCTCGAAACGGGCGCGCTGGGAGGGGCTGAGGCGCTTGCGGCGCGCCGCCTCGAGCAGGCCGGGCTCGGACGCAAGGCGGGCTATGGCGCAGTCGGCATAGGCGGCGCAGACGGGCGCGGGATCGCCCGCGGCGGCGCAGTCCGCGCGCAGCGCCTCGCGCCAGCCCTCGCGCAGCGCGGCGGGCGAGGGCGCCGCGAGATGGGCGGCCAGCGTCAGCGCGCCGATGAACAGGGGCTGGTGCAGAAGATAGATCGGCAGGCTGCGTCGCCCCGCCCAGGCGAGGCCCCGCGCCAGCAGCCCCGGCGACGGGCTCGCCGCGCCCCCCAGGGGCAGCCGCCGCCCCGCCACGAGGCCGAGCAGCATCCAGCCCCACCAGGGCAGCAGCGGCACGTGATCGAAGGCCGCCGAGGGCTCGGGCGAGAGGCCGAGCCAGGCCCAGGCCGTCCCCGCGAAGAGGGGGTGGCGCAGCAGGAAGGGCAGCGCCATGACGAGGCCGGCGAGCGCGAGCAGCAGCGCATCGGGGGCGCGGCGCAGCGGCCAGGCGAGCAGGCTGCCCAGCGCGATGGCGTGCAGGATGCCGAACACCACCATGTTCGCCGGCGCGAACCACCAGGTGGCGAGGCTCACCAGCCCCGCCGCCGCCGCGATCCGCCCCACCCGGCGCAGCGCCTTCCCCGAGCCCGCCCCCGCGCGCGCCGCGAGCGCGAGGCCGATGCCCGAGATGACGAGGAAGCACACGGTGGTGGCCCGCGCCAGCGCCGTCCAGCCCGCATGGCCGCCGATGTCGGTCTCGATCCAGCCGAGGAGGCTGAGATCCCAGGCGCCGTGATACAGCGCCATGGGGATCAGCGCCGCGCCGCGCGCCGCGTCCAGCCAGGCGAGGCGCGCGGGCGTCACGCCGGGCCTCAGAGAATCCGCGCCGCCTCGTCGAACTCGAGACGCGGGCTGCGCGGGAAAAGCCCCGCCGGGTCGCCGTGGCCGAGATTGACCAGGAAGTTGGACTTCCAGCCCGTGTCGGCGAGGAAGAGCTCGTCCACCTTCATGTTGTCGAAGCCGCTCATCGCGCCGACATCGAGGCCGAGCGCGCGTGCGGCCAGCATCAGATAGGCGCCCTGCAGCGTGCCGTTGCGGAAGGCCGTGGTGTCGGCCAGCGACCAGTTGCCAGCGAACCAGGACTTCGCGTCCGCATGCGGGAAGAGCCGCGGCAGCAGCTCGTAGAACTTGGGATCATGCGCCACGATGACGGTGACGGGGGCGGTCATCGTCTTCTCGATGTTGCCGGGCGAGAGCGCCTCCTTCAGCTTCGCCTTCGCCTCGGGCGAGCGCAGGAAGAGGAAACGCGCGGGCGAGGAGTTGGCGCTCGTCGGCCCCCATTTCAGCAGATCGTAGAGGGCGTGGATGGTCTCGTCGGAAACGGGCTTGTCCAGCCACTTGTTCTGGGTGCGCGCGGCGCGGAAGAGCTGGTCCAGCGCGGCGGGCGAAAGGGCTTCGGTCATGGCGGCTCCGTTCGGTCGGTCGCTGCGGGATATGCGGGCGGCGGCGCGGCCTGCCAATCCCGCCCGCCATGGCGGCGGGCGATGCCCCTGATGGACGGGGCGAATGACGGGGCGTAGCCTCCGCCCCGTGACGGGAGGAGAACGGCCATGGACCTGCGCGACACGCTGAAGGGGCGGCTTCGCCTGCCGCTGATCGGCTCGCCGCTCTTCATCATCTCGGTGCCCGATCTCGTGGTGGCGCAGTGCAGCGCGGGCGTGATCGGCGCCATGCCCTCGCTGAACGCGCGGCCGATCGAGCAGCTCGACGAATGGCTGGCCGAGATCAGCGAGCGCCTGGCGGCGCATGACCGCGCCCACCCCGACCGGCCCTCCGCGCCCTTCGCCATCAACCTCATCGTCCACAGGTCGAACGACCGGCTGGAGCAGGATCTCGCGCTCTGCGTGAAGCACCGCGTGCCGCTCATCATCACGAGCCTGGGCGCGCGGCCGGAGGTGAACGCGGCCATCCATTCCTATGGCGGCCATGTGCTGCACGACGTGATCAACCAGGGCTTCGCGCACAAGGCCATCGAGAAGGGGGCGGACGGGCTGGTGCTGGTGGCGGCCGGCGCGGGCGGGCATGCCGGCGCGCAATCCCCCTTCGCGCTGCTGCAGGAGACGCGCGCCTGGTTCGAGGGGC
>JBKBSR010000240.1:0-5171 GCA_046291055.1 Roseococcus sp. | reverse complement strand
GGCCGAGGGCATCCCCGGCGTGAAGGGGGTCAGTCTCGATCTCGCGCCGCCGCCGCTGTTCATGATGGGCGTTCCCTGAGGCGCGCCTCCGCACCTCAAGACCGGGAAAGGACGGACAATGAAAGTTCAGGACGTGATGTCGCGGGAGGTGCTGACCGTCTCGCCCGAGACGCCCGTGCATGAGGTGGCGCGCCTGCTGTCGGAGCACCATGTCTCCGGCGCGCCCGTGGTGGACGCCGATGGCGCGCTGCTCGGTATCGTCACCGAGACGGATCTCGCGCACCGCCTCGCCGCCAAGGTCAGCCCGCCGCGCTCCTGGCTGCGCGCGCTGTTCTCCGCCGCGCCGGCCGAGGCGCTCGATTACGCGAAGGCGCGCGGTCGCAGGGCGCGCGACATCATGACCGCCGCGCCCGTCACCATCGACGAGGAGGCGAGCCTCGAGGAGGCGGCGCGGCTGTTGGAGGAGAAGGGCGTGCGCCGGCTGCCGGTGCTGCGCGGCGGCAGGCTCGTGGGCGTCATCAGCCGGGCGGACATGCTGCGCGCGCTGCTCGCGCCCGAGGCGCCGGGGCCCGTCAGCGCCGACGACCGCGCGCTGCGCACCGCCATCCAGGCCGCCCTGCGCGAGGCGGCGTGGACCCACGCCTATTCCGTGCATTTCGTGGTGCGCGACGGCGAGGTGACCTTCTACGGCTTCGCCTCGCCCACCGAGATCCAGCGCGGACTGCGCGTGCTGGCCGAGGGGGTGCCCGGCGTCAAGGCCGTTCACTTCCCGGGGACGGAGTGAGCCCGGCGTAGAGTTCCGCAAGCCCCGGCGCGTAGCCCGAGAGGGCGCGCGGCCGGGGCGCGCGCGCGCTGGGCGCCATGCCGGCCAGGGCGGCGGCGAGCCGCACGCCGGCCACCGTGCCGTCCACCAGCGGCACGGGGCTCTCAGGCTGCAGCGCCGCCGCCACGCCCGCCAGCGGCCCGCCGGCCAGGATCGCCACCTCCGCCCCGTCCTCCTCGACCGCGCGGAGCACGAGCTCGCGCAGCAGCTCGCGCCGCTCCTCCGCCACCTGCGCGGGGTCGCCCGCGAAGGCGGGGCCCATGCGGAAGCCCGCGCAGCGCGGGGCGAGGCCGCTGCGCTCCAGGCAGTCCTCGAACATCGGGCGCAGCGCGGCGGTGAAGCTCACGATGCCGAAGCGCCGGCCGAGCAGCGCGGCGGCGTGGAAGGCGGCCTCGCTGATGCCGATGACGGGCACATCGAACAGCTCCTTCGCCGCCTCCACGCCGGGATCGCCGAAGCAGGCCACCACCGCGGCATCGAAGCGCCCGCGCGCGGCCTGCAGGGCGGCCAGCGTGGCGGGGCCGGCCACCAGCCAGTCGGCGCGGGTGACGATGAGCGGCAGGCCGAAGGGGGCGGTCACGGTCTCCACCACGGCGCCGGGCGGCGCGGCGGCCGCGGCCACGGCGGCGATTCGCCGCGTCACCCCCTCGGTCGTGTTGCTGTTCACCACGAGAATCCGCGCCATGCCTGCACCCCTCCCGCGGCGGTGGCCGCGGCGCGGCCAATCTGTCTAAGCTCGCGCGCCATGTCACCGGACACAGAGGCCCCGGCGCCGCCCGCCCCGCGCCGCAGCCGCCCGCCCCGCGCGTCGGCGCCGCCGCGCGCGCGGCTGCGCTGGACCGGGCGCATCGGCGCGCGCGCCGCCGCGATCGTGGCGCTGATGCTCGCGGTCATCGCCTTCCTCGCCGGCAACGCGCTGGTGCAGTTGCAGCGCCAGGGCGAGATCATCGAGCAGATGGGCGTGCGCGACCGCGCGGCCATCGAGGCGGTGGACGATTTCTCCAACGACGTGGCTGATTTCGCCCAGGCCTTCGCGGCGGTGCTCGCCGGCGCGCTGCCGCCCGCGGTCACCGCGCCGCGCATGGTGCGCAACGCCCAGGGCATCATGGAGTCCTTCGAGCTGCTCATGGAGAAGGTGGGCGCGCGGCTCGATCCCGTGGTGGCCAGCGGCTCGCGCGACATGGCCTCCCGCCTGCCCGACCTCGCGGAGCGGGTGCGCGAGGCCTTCGCCCGCCGCCTGCGCGACCAGTACGGGCCGCTGCAGGAGGAGTGGCTCGACATCGTGGTGGCCTTCAACCGCCTCTCCGCCCAGGCGCGCGACATCATCCGCGCCGATGCGGACGCGAGCCGCGCCCGCGCCCACAGGCTGCAGGAGCAGGGCCGCCGCGCGGCCATCCTGGGCGCGGTGGCGGGGGTGGTGGGGCTCGGCCTCGTCTGGCTGGTGCTGGTGCAGCTCACGGCGCGCCCGCTCGGGCGGCTCGCCAAGGCCATGCAGGGGCTGGCGCGCGGCGATGCGGAGGTGGCGGTGCCCGGCGCCGCCCGCTCCGACCAAGTTGGCGAGATGGCGCAGGCGGTGGAGGTGTTCAAGCGCAACCTCGCCAACACGCGCATGCTGATGGACCAGGCGCTGGAGGGGGCGCGGCGCACCGCCATCGTCACCACCCAGGCGAGCCAGGCCATCGGCCAGGTGAGCGAGGGCGCGATGACCCAGCTCGCGGAGCTGCGCCAGGTCTCGGACGCCCTCTCCCACACGGCCGAGGCGGTGGCCGAGGTGGGCCGCAGCACCCAGCAGGCGCGCGACACGGCGGCCGAGGCGCGCGCCCTGCTGGCCGACAGCCTCGCCAAGGTGCGCAGCCTGATCGAGACGGTGGACGCGGTGGGCGAGGACACGGAGCGCGTGACGCGCATCGCCGCCACCATCGCCAAGATCGCGACCCAGACCAACATCCTCGCCATCAACGCCGCCATCGAGGCCGCGCGCGCGGGCGAGCACGGCCGCGGCCTCGCCGTGGTGGCCGAGGAGGTGCGGGCGCTCGCCGCCAACACCGAGGCGCTGGCGCAGGAGATCGCGGACGTGGTGCTGCTCGCCGGGCGGCGCACGCGCGAGGGGGCGGGCACGGCGGCCGCGGTGGGCGAATCCATGGACGGGCTCGAGCGCCTGACGGGCGAGAGCGCCCGCCTCGCCGCCGCCATCGCCGTGGCCATGGAAGAGCAGCAGACCACCATCGCCTCGCTCGACGAGCGGGTGGCCACGCTCACGCGCATCGGCCAGTCCAACGCCACCGCGGCGGAGGAGATCACGGTGACGATGATCGACCTCTCCCGCCTCGCCGCCGAGGCGCGCGGGGCGGTGGAGAGCATGGCGGCGCGGCCGCATGAGCGCTGATCCATGAGCGCCGCCATCCTCGTCGTGGACGACAGCAGCTTCAACCGGCTGCTGCTGAAGCGCCGCCTGGCCGAGCTCGGCTACGGCGAGCCGGAGATGGCGGCGAACGGGCTGGAGGCGCTCTCCGCCCTCGCCGCGCGCCGCTTCGACGTGATGCTGCTCGATCTCGAGATGCCCGAGCTGGACGGCATCGGCGTGCTGGAGCGGCTGCACGGTGTGGCGGATGCCCCGCCCGTCATCGTCATCTCGGCGCAGACCGAGATGTCGGGCGTGATCCGCTGCATCGAGCTCGGCGCCGAGGACTACCTGCCCAAATCCTTCGATCCGCCCCTGCTCAAGGCGCGGCTGCAGGCGGTGCTGGAGAAGAAGCGGCTGCGCGACCTCGCGGCGGAGCGGCTGGCGGCGCTGGAGGCGGAGCTGGAATCGGCGCGCCGCGCGCAGCTCTCCCTCGTCCCGCGCGACTTCGCGCGGCTGTCGCGCGCCGCGCTGACGGTCGCCGCGCACATGGAGCCGGCGCGCGAGGTGGGCGGGGATCTCTACGACATCCTGCCGCTCGGCGCGCGCCACCTGATGTTCGTGGTGGCGGATGTGGCGGGGAAGGGGGCCTCGGCGGGGCTGACCATGGCGCGCGCCTTCGGGCTGATCCGCGCCGCCGCGCGCCTGGCCGATGCGGCCGGCCGCCTGCCCGATCCGGGCGAGCTGCTCGCCATCGCCAACGAGGATCTCGCCGCCGAGAACCCGGAGATGACCTTCATCACCGCGGCCCTTGGCGTGGTGGACGCCGAGAGCGGCGAGGGGCGCATCTGCGTGGCGGGGCATGAGGCGCCGCTGCTGCTCGGCGCGGGCGGGGTGCGCCCGCTGGAGGGCTATCGCGTGCAGCCCGCGCTGGGCGTGCTGGAGGGCTTCGCCTACGCCTCCGCGCCCTTCGCCCTGGCCCCCGGCGAGGGGCTCCTGCTGATCAGCGACGGCGTGACCGAGGCGCATGACCCCGAAGGCGCGCTGTTCGGCAAGGAGCGCCTGCACGAGGCGCTGGGCGTGCGCAGCGAGCCCGCGGAGGCCATCGCCGCGCTGCTCGCCGCGGTGCAGGGTTTCGCGCGCGGCGCTCCGCCCGCCGATGACGTGACGGTGCTGGCGCTGAAGCGCGCCGGCGCGGGCTGAGCGCGCAGGCCATGCGCCTCGGCTTCGGCCTGATGTGCAAGGCGCCGCGCCCGGGCCTGTGCAAGACGCGGCTCGCCGCGGCGCTCGGCGCGGAAGCGGCGACCGGGCTCGCGCGCGCCTTCCTGCAGGACAGCGCGGCGCTGCTGCGCGCGGTGGCCGATGGGCTGCACGCGCCCTGCATCGCCTTCCACACGCCTGCCGATGCCGGCCCCGAGCTGGCGGCGCTGCTGCCCGGCTGGGTGCTCCGCCCGCAGCCCGAGGGCGATCTCGGCGCGCGCATGGGCGCGGCGCTCGATCGTCTCTTCGCGCTCGGCGCGGAGGGCGCGGTGCTGACCGGCGCCGATGCGCCCACCCTGCCGCGCGCGCTGCTGGACCTGCTCGGCAGCGCGCTGGCGCGCGGCGCCGATGCCGCGCTGATCCCGGCGCGCGACGGCGGCTATTGCGCGCTGGCGGCGCCCCGCCCCATCCCCGCGCTGCTGGCCGGCATGCCCTGGAGCACGCCCGCCGTGCTGGACGCCACCCGGAGCGCGGCCGAGGCGGCGGGCCTGCGCCTCGCGGTGCTCGCGCCCTGGCATGACGTGGATGCGGCGGAGGATCTCGATCTGCTGCGCCTCACGCTGCGCGGCCTTGCCCCGCCCGGCCTCTCGCCCCTGCCGCCCTGGCCCGCCCACGCCACGCGGCGTGCCCTAGGGTCTGTACCCAATTGACGTAGGTGCGTCGCGGTGATTCACCCTGCCAAACGGCGGGGGATGGACGGTGTCGCGCCTGTTCTGGCTGAGCGACGTGCAGTGGGCGGCGATCGAG
>JBKBSR010000239.1:0-5173 GCA_046291055.1 Roseococcus sp. | reverse complement strand
TTGACGCGCCCGTCCAGGATTTCGGGAAAGCCCGTGTGCTCGCTCACGTCCTTCACCGGGATGCCGGCGGCGCGGATCGCCGCCGCGGTGCCGCCGGTGGAGAGGATCTCCGCGCCGCGTCCGGCGAGGAAGCGGGCGAACTCCACGATCCCCGTCTTGTCCGAGACGGAGAGCAGGGCGCGGCGGACGGGCAGGGTCTCGGTCATGGTCACAGTCCCAGCAGGTCGAGGGTGCGGGCGAGCACGCGCTCCTCGGTGAAGAGGGCCCGCGCGCGCGCGAGGCCGGCACGCCCCATGCTTTCGCGCAGCCCCGGCTCGGCGCACAGCCGCGCCAGCGCATCGCCGAGCGGTGCGGCCTGCATGGGCGGCACCAGCAGCCCCGTCTCGCCCGGCGCCACCTGCTCGCGGCAGCCGCGGATGTCGGTGGCCACCACGGGCAGGCCGGTCAGCATGGCCTCGATCACGCTCATCGGCAGCCCCTCGAAATGCGAGGGCAGGCAGAACACATCCGCGGCGGCGAGCAGCCGCGGCACGTCGTGCCGGTAGCCCAGCGCGTGCAGGCGCGGGCCCATCGCGGCCGCGGCGCGGGCGAAGTGGGGCGCCATGTCCTCGCCGTGGTCGGAGGGCAGGCGCTCGCCCACCGCGATCAGATGGGCGTCCGGCAGGCGCGCCATGGCCTCCAGCAGCTCCGGCCAGCCCTTGTGGCGCACGAGGCGGGCGGTGGCGATCACCACGGGCGCCTGCTCGGGGATGCCGAGTTCCGCGCGCAGCGCCGCGCGCGCCGCCGGATCGGGGCGGAACAGCGCGGGGTCGCGCCCGTTGCCCACGGCGACGGCGCCGCGATGCACGCGGAGGCGGCGCGCATCCGCCGCCTCCTCCTCGCCGACGGTCAGGAAGATGTCGGTGAGCCGGCCGCCCGCCCACTCCACGCCGAGCGAGAGGGCGCGCCGCCACAGCGGGCCCGGCTGGTTGAACAGGAACCCATGGCAGGTGTAGGCGATGCGCGGCACGCCCTCGATCCGCGCCGCCAGCCGCGCGAGAAAGCCCGAGATGGGCATGTGCGCGTGCACGAGGTCGAAACGCTCGGCCCGCAGCGCGGCGCGGATGGCCGAAAGCGCGGCCAGGTTCGCCCGCGGCGAGAGGCTGCGCGCCATGGGCACGGGGATGATGCGGAAGCCCTCGGCGCGCGGCAGGTCGAGCAGCGGGCCCTCGGCGCACATGCCCACCACCTCGTGCCCGCGCGCGCGGGCGGCGCGCATCAGCGGCAGCAGGAAGTGCCGCAGCGAGAAATCCACGTTGGTGACCTGAAGGACGCGCACGCCCTCAGGCGGTCGGCTTCGCGGGGCCGGGCGGCTCGGCCGCCGTCACGCGCGTGATGGCCCACTGGATGCCCTCGTTCGCGGCCTCGGCGGTGAGCACGATCTGGCTGGTGCGCCGCGCCTCGGCCGCCATGTGGATGCTCTCCTCGAGCGAGATCGCCGCGCCGCGCGCGCGCAGCCGCCAGCCCTGGCCGCCGGGCAGGCGCATCAGCACCCCGCCCTCCTCCTCCTGCAGCAGCGCGTCCACCGAGGGGTGGAGGTGGAAGCGCACCACGCAGGGCGGGGCCGCGCCGTTCTCGGTCTCGATCACGTCCTCGCCGCGCAGGTCGTCGCCGTTCTCGGAGAGGTAGAGGCGCCGGCGGTGCACCGCGCCATGGCTGCGGCGATAGCCGTCATGGCTCGCCTCCAGCCATTGCGCGCCCTGCGCCTCGAAGCGCTCGGCCTCCACGCGCTCGGGGCGGCGGCCCAGCCCCTCGGGGCGCAGTTCGGCGCTGTTCGTCTCGGCCAGCACCAGGGTGGAATGCGCGGCGGTGGAGCGCAGCGCCGCGCACCAGGCCTCCTCCGCCGCGGGGGCGGCGCCGCAGTTCACGATCAGCCTGTCCCGCCCCACCGACATCTCGAAGGAGAGCGCGCCGGCATGGGCGAAGCGGTCCGCCCCGCGCGGGGCGCCGGTGGCGGGATCGGGGGCGCGGCCGGGGGGCGGGGCGCCGCAATCGGCGATGACGAGGGTGCGGCTCGCGGCCAGGCGGTGGAAGCCCGTCTCCTGCAGCAGCAGCGGCGCGCGCCCCTTGGCCTGGCCCTGGGTGAGCGCGAGGTCCACCGCCGAGGCCGCCTCCTCGCGCGTGCCGTTGAACAGCGCCAGCGTGCCGTCGCCATGGCGGAACAGGCGCAGCGCCTGGCCCGCGCGCTCGATCACGGTGGCGAGCTGCGGCGGCGCCAGCACCCCGCTGCCGTTCAGCAGGTTGCGCAGCTCCACGAGATCCTGGAAGGCGAGGAGCTGCACCGCCGGGCTGCGCTCCACATGGCCGCCATCGGGGTGGAACTGGCGCTCGAGCTCGGCCGGGAGGAACTTGAGCGCGCGGACCATCCACGCCTCCTCGCCCAGCGCGACGGCGGCGGCGACGGCGCCCTTCAGCACCACCAGCGCGCCGCGATGCGCCGCCTCGTCGGGCACATTCGCCGCGACGAGCCGGCCATCCTGCGCGAGGCGCTGCATCAGCGCGCGGCGGAAGCCCTCGTCGGCGCTGGCGGCGAGGAAATCCCAGTGGCCGAGCCAGGCGGAGATCCGCGCCGCGGCCACCTCGGGCAGGCTGGCCAGCGGCTCGGCCGCGCCCGTGGCCAGCCACTCCTCGGTGATGTCGCGCGCCTCGACGCGCGCGGCGTCGGTGCCGAGCATGCGCAGGTCGCGCAGCCAGGCGAAGCCGTGCAGGGCCTGGCGCCAGGGCAGCGGCCCCGCCTCGGGCCCCCAGCCGGAAAGGCTGCGCGCGCTGCCCATCACCTCGAGCTCGCCGCGCAGCAGCCGCGCGCCGCGCTGCGCGTCGCCCGGCCAGAGGTCGCGGAAGGCGCGGGCCGGGGCGTCGGGCACGCGCACCGGACGCAGGCGGGAGAGAAGGCGGCGCGCGCCGCGCAGGATGTCCGCCATCAGCCGCCCCCGCGCAGCGCGGCGATGGCGGCGGCGTAGTCCGGCGCGCCGAAGACCGCCGTGCCCGCCACCAGCACATCCGCCCCGGCCTCGATGCAGGCGGGCGCCGTCTCGGCCGTCACGCCGCCATCCACCTCCAGCGCGATCGGCCGCCCGCTCGCCGCGATCATGCGGCGCAGCGCGGCGATCTTGGGCAGTTGCGAGGCGAGGAAGGACTGCCCGCCGAAGCCCGGGTTCACCGTCATCACCAGGATCAGGTCCACGAGGTCCAGGACATGCTCGACCGCGGAGACGGGCGTGGCGGGGTTCAGCACCACCCCCGCCTCGCAGCCCAGCGCGCGGATGCTCTGCAGGCTGCGGTGCAGGTGCGGCCCGGCCTCGGGGTGCAGGCTGATCACCCGCGCCCCCGCCTCGGCGAAGGCGGCGAGGTAGGGATCGGCCGGCGCGATCATCAGGTGCACGTCGAAGGGCAGGGCGCAGTGGCGGCGCAATCCCTTCACCAGCCCCGGGCCGAAGCTGATGTTGGGCACGAAATGCCCGTCCATGATGTCTAGGTGCAGCCAGTCGGCCCCCGCGCGCTCCACCGCGCGCACCTCCTCGCCGAGGCGCGCGACATCGGCGGCGAGCAGCGAGGGAGCGATGCGGACCCGACTCATGCCAACCCTGTATCCCTTGGCCCCCGCTGGGGGCATCCGGGGTTAGCCCATCCCCGGGGGCTTGAAAACCTCGCGCCGCCGCGTTGCCTGCGCGCCGCCGCGCGCCCAGGCTGCGGCCCCGAGCACCAGGAGAGACGACATGACCCCAGCGCCGCGCGAGGCCCTGGCCTTCCTCGTTCCCGCCCGCCATCCGGGCGATGCGGCCGCCGTGGCCGCCCTGTTCGACCAGGGCGCGCTGCGGCCGGAGGAGGTGGTGGCCATCCTCGGCAAGACCGAGGGCAATGGCTGCGTGAACGATTTCACCCGCGCCTATGCGGTGGAGGCGCTGGCGGCGATGCTCGCCGCGCGGCTCGGCGTCACGCCCGGGGCGGTGCTCGCGCGCGTGGCCATGGTGATGTCGGGCGGCACGGAGGGCGGGCTCTCGCCGCATTTCCTCGTGCTCGGCGTGCGCGAGGGCGCCCCCTCGCCCGGCCCCGCGCTCGCGCTCGGCGTGGCCTTCACGCCGGAGTTCCGCCCCGAGGAGCTGGGCCGCATGGCGCAGGCGAGAGCGACCGCGGAGGCGGTGCGCCGCGCCATGGAACAGGCCGCGATCGCCCGGCCGGAGGATGTCCACTACGTGCAGGTGAAGTGCCCGCTGCTGACCAGCGAGCGCATGGCCGAGGCGCGCGCCCGCGGCGCCGCCTGCGCCACGGAGGACGCCTACGCCTCGATGGGGCTCTCGCGCGGGGCTTCGGCGCTGGGCGTCGCTCTGGCGCTGGGCGAGGTGGCGGAGGCCGCGCTCTCGGACGCCGCCATCGGGCGGGACTGGTCGCTCTTCTCCGGCCGGGCGAGCTGCTCGGCGGGGGTGGAACTCACGCGCAACGAGATCGTGCTGCTGGGCAACAGCCCCGCCTGGGGCGGGCCGCTCGTCATCGCGCATGACGTGATGCGCGATGCGATCGACCTGCCCGCGGTGCAGCGGGCGCTGGCGGCGGCGGGGCTCGACGCCGCCGGGGGCCAGTTGCCGGAGGCCGAGGCCGCGCGCCTCCTCGCGCTGCTGTGCAAGGCGGAGCCGAGCAGCACGGGCCGCATCCGCGGCCGCCGCCACATCATGTGGGACGACAGCGACATCCACGCCACGCGCCACGCGCGCGCCCTGGTGGGCGGGGTGGTCGCGGCCGCGACGGGGCGGACGGATCTCTTCGTCTCGGGCGGCGCGGAGCACCAGGGGCCGGACGGCGGCGGGCCCGTGGCGGTGATCGCGCGGCGGTGATCGCGCGGCGTCAGAACCCGTAGAGCCGGGCGGGATTCTCCACCAGGATCGTGCGCCGCAGCGCCTCCTCCGGCGCCCAATCGGCCAGCAGGCCGAGCAGGTCGCCGTCGTTCGGCATGGGCGCGAAGTGGTTCACATGCGGCCAGTCGCTGCCCCAGAGGATGCGCTGCGGCGCGGCGGCGATCGCCGCGCGCGCCATCTCGTGGGTGTCGGCGTAGGGGAACTCCGCCTGCGCGGAGATGCGGTAGAGCCCCGTCAGCTTGGCCCAGAACAGCCCGTCGCGCAGCATGGCCAGGAACTCGCCG
>JBKBSR010000238.1:0-5192 GCA_046291055.1 Roseococcus sp. | reverse complement strand
GCGCAGCGCCGTCGCCATCCGCATGGGCAAGCGCGGCTTCCACGCGCAATGCGCGCTGCCGCTGGCCGAGGCCTATGACGAAGCCAGCCGCGTGATGACCGAGAACCTGATGGCCGCCGACGCCGCCGAGGGCATCGGCGCCTTCCTCGAGAAACGCCACCCCCACTGGCAGGACCGCTGACGGTGCGACATCCAGCCAGCGCCACAAACCCGACAGCCGCGCCGCGCACCGCCAGCTTCGTTGTTGGCGGGCCGATTCACGCTGCTGTCGCACGACGACAGCAGCGATCGGACCACAGACCATGAGCGCCCAGGACTACGACGCCCTTCCCCGCCAGCCGGCGAACCACCAGCCGCTGACGCCGCTGCTCTTCCTCGAGCGCACGGCGCAGGTGTTTCCCGACCATCCGGCCGTGGCCTATGGCGCCATCCGCTACGGCTACCGCGAAATGCGCGACCGCTGCGTGCGGCTCGCGCATGCGCTGACCAAGCTCGGCCTCGGGCGCGGCGACACGGTGGCGGTGCTGCTGCCCAACATCCCCGAGATGGTGGAGTGCCATTTCGGCGTGCCCATGGCGGGCTGCGTGCTGAACACCATCAACACCCGCCTCGACGCCGCGACCATCGCCTACATCCTCGACCATGGCGAGGCGCAGGCGCTGATCCTGGATCGCGAATGGGCGCCGCTGGTGCGCGCCGCGCTCGCGCAATCCGGCGCGAAGCCCGCCATCATCGAGGTGAACGACCGCGAGGCGCCCTCGCACGAGACGCTGGGTGGGCAGGACTACGAGGCCTTCCTCCAGCAGGGCGACCCGGGCTTCGCCTGGCCCATGCCGGCGGACGAATGGGACGCGATCGCGCTGAACTACACCTCCGGCACCACGGGAAAACCGAAGGGCGTCGTCTATCACCACCGCGGCGCCTATCTGCTCGCGACCGGCAACGTCCTCTCGGCCGGGATGGGGCGGCATCCGCGCTATCTCTGGACGCTGCCCATGTTCCACTGCAACGGCTGGTGCTTCCCATGGACCATCACCGCCATGGCGGGCACCCATGTCTGCCTGCGCGCGGTGCGCGGGCCGGCCATGTGGTCGCTGATCGCGGGCGAGCAGGTCACGCACATGTGCGGCGCGCCCATCGTGATGAGCACCCTGCTGCAGACGCCGGAGAAGGAGCAGCGCCATCTTCCCGGCCCCGTCACCTTCGTCGTCGCCGGCGCGCCGCCGCCCGAGGCGGTGCTCGCCGCCATGCGCCATGCGGGCTTCTCGGTGCTGCACGTCTATGGCCTCACCGAGGTCTATGGCCCCGCCGTGACCAACGAGTGGCACGCGCAGTGGGACGCGCTGCCCGCGCCCGAGCAGGCGAAGCTGATGGCGCGTCAGGGCGTGCGCTACCTGCCGCTCGAGGGGCTCGAGGTGATGGACCCCGCGACCATGACGCCCATCCCCGCCGACGGCGTGGCGATGGGCGAGGTGATGTTCCGCGGCAATGTCGTGATGAAGGGTTACCTGAAGGACCCGGAGGCGACGGAGAAGGCCTTCGCCGGCGGCTGGTTCCACTCCGGCGACCTCGCGGTGAAATACCCCGACGGCTACATCCAGCTCCGCGACCGCTCGAAGGACATCATCATCTCCGGCGGCGAGAACATCTCCTCCATCGAGGTGGAGGACGCGCTCTACAAGCACCCCGCCGTGGCGGTGGCGGCCGTGGTGGCGCAGCCCGACGAGAAATGGGGCGAGGTGCCCTGCGCCTTCGTCGAGCTCAAGCCGGGCGAGAGCGCGACGGAGGCCGATCTCATCGCGCATTGCCGCACGTTGCTGGCGGGCTTCAAGGCGCCCAAGCGCGTGGTGTTCCGGGAACTGCCCAAGACCAGCACGGGCAAGATCCAGAAGCACATGCTGCGCGCGGCGGTGCGCGCGCCGGGCTGATCAGGCCGAAAGGAAGCGGAGCACCGCCGCCGCCACCGCCTCGGGCTGCTCGGAGATCAGCGAATGGGTCGCGCGCGGGATCACCTCCACCCACGCATCCGGGATCGCGCCCGCCAGCGCCGTCACGTTGGCGACGAAGGCCGGCTGCGTCTGCGCCCCCTGCAGCAGCAGGGTGGGGGCCTGGATGGCCTCCGCCTCGGCGCGCGCATAGGGGCTGCGCGCCTCGTGGATCTGGCCGAGCAGCGTGCGCGCATTTGCGCGGCTGATGGCCTTCTGCGCCTCGGGCCGGCGGTCCCAGGCGCCGGGGCCGCCCGTGTGCTCGGCGATGTGGCGCAGCCCCGCCTCCTCCTCGCCCGCGGCGATCAGCCGCGCCCCTTCCGCGAAGGCCATGGCCTGGGCGTTGGCGCCGGGCGCGCCGCCGAGGCTCGGGTCGCGCTCGCCGCCCGGCTCGGCGAGGATGAGGCGGCGCACGAGGTGCGGATGGTGCTGCGCCACGCGGAAGGCGATATGCCCGCCCCGCGAATGACCGAGCAGATCCACCGGCCCCCGACCGAGCGCGGCGAGGAAGGCGGCCACATCGGTCACATGGGTGGCGATGCGGAAATCCCCGCCCTCCTCCCAGGCGCCGGGCCAGCAATGGCGCAGGCTGAGCGCGAGCACGCGCCGCCCGCCGGCCGCGAGCGGGCCCATCATGGCGGCGAAGCTGCGCTGGTCTCCCAGCGTGCCGTGCAGCAGCACCAGCACCGGCCCATCGGCGGGGCCCGCCTCGGCGTAGTGGTGCTCCCGCCCCTCGATGGTCAGGCTCGGCATGGGTTTCCTCCCGTGGGTCGCATCCGGGCGATGCTGCGCCGGCGCGCGGCGCGCGTCCATCAGCCCCGCGGCGCGGCCTGGCGCTTCAGCCGCTCGGCCGCCAGCAGATAGGCCGCCACCAGCACCGCCACCGCGCCCAGCAGCGCCCCCGGCAGCGGCGCGAAGCCGAGCCAGGGCGCGAGCGGCCCGAGCGCGAGCGCCAGCGCCAGCGCCAGCGCGCCGAGCGAGCTCGCCGCCAGGGCCGGGTGCGGCAGCGAGGCGAAGGCCGGCCCGCGCGTGCGGATCAGGAAGATCACCAGGATCTGCGTCGCCATGCTCTCGATGAACCAGGCGGTGCGGAACTCCTCCGGCGTCGCGCCGAAGCCCAGCAGCAGGATGGCGAAGGTGGCGAGGTCGAAGGCCGAGGAGAGCGGCCCCATCACCAGCGTGAAGCGCAGCACCTCGCCCATGTTCCAGGACTGCGGCGCGGCCAGCTCCGCCTCGTCCACCGCATCGAAGGGGATGCCCGTCTCCGAGAGGTCGTAGAGCAGGTTGTTCAGCAGCACCTGCACCGGCGTCAGCGGCAGGAAGGGGATGAACAGCGAGGCCACCGCCATGGAAAGCATGTTGCCGAAGTTCGAGGAGGTGCCCATGCGCAGATACTTCATGATGTTGGCGTAGGTGCGCCGGCCCTCGGCCACGCCATCGGCCACCACGCGCAGATCCTGCTCGAGCAGGATGAGGTCCGCCGCGGCGCGGGCCACCTCGGTCGCGCCCGCCACCGAGAGCCCCGCATCGGCGGCGCGGATGGCCGGCGCGTCGTTGATGCCATCGCCCAGGAAGCCCACCGTGTGGCCGCGCGCCTTCAGCGCGCGCACCAGCCGCGCCTTCTGCTCGGGCGAGACGCGGGCGAAGAGCGTGACGGCCTCGGCCCGCGCGGCCAGCGCGTCGTCGTCCAGCCGCGCGATCTCCTCGCCCGTCAGCAGCGCGGGCGCGCCGAGCCCCACCTCGCCCGCCAGGTGGCGCACCACCTCCGCCGCGTCGCCCGAGACGATCTTCACCGCGACGCCGAGCCGCGCGAGGCGGGCGAGGGAGGCCGCGGCGTCCGGCTTCGCGGGGTCGGAGAAGGCGAGGAAGCCGGCGAAGGCGAGGCCCGCCTCGTCCTCGGCGGCGATCGCCTCCGCCCCCGGCATCGGGCGCAGCGCCACGGCGAGGCAGCGCAGCCCGGAGGCGGCCAGCCCGGCCTGCTCGGCCTGCAGCGCCGCGCGGTCGAAGCCGCCATGCAGCGCCCGGGTGCAGAGCGCCAGCACCTCCTCGGCCGCGCCCTTGACGAGGAGCAGCCGGCCCTCCGGCCCCTCGGCCAGCACGGCGCTGCGTCGGCGCGTGAAGTCGAAGGGCAGGTCGTCGAGGCGCCGCCAGCCTTCCGGCGCGGGCTGGGCGGCGAGGATGGCCGCGTCCAGCGGGTTGGGCACGCCGCGGGCGAAGCCCGCGTTCACCGCCGCGAGTTCGAGCGTCTCGGGCGCGCCGTGCTGGCCGGTCAGCTCCACCCGCGCCTCGGTAAGCGTGCCGGTCTTGTCGGTGCAGAGCACGCTCATCGCGCCCAGGTCATGGATGGCCGAGAGGCGCTTCACCACCACCTGCCGCCGGGCCATGCGCTGCGCCCCGCGCGAGAGCGTCACCGTCGTGATCATCGGCAGCAGCTCGGGCGTGAGGCCGACGGCGAGCGCGATGGCGAAGAGGAAGCTCTCGATCGCGTCGCGCCCGAAGGCGAGGTGCGTCAGCAGCAGGAAGAGCACGAGGAAGGCCGTCAGCCGCAGGATGAGCACGCCGAGCGCATGCAGGCCGCGCTGGAAGGCGGTGGGCGGGGGCTCGGCCTCCAGCGCGGCGGCGATGGCGCCGAAGCGCGTGCGCGGGCCCGTGGCGGTGACGAGCATCTCCGCCTCGCCCGCCATCAGCGCGGTGCCGGCGAAGAGCGCGTCATGCGCCTGCGCGGGCGCGGTGGCGTGCGAGGGGCCGGGGCGCTTTTCGACCGGATAGGGCTCGCCGGTCAGCAGCGCCTCCTGCGCCTCGGCATGGACGGCCTGCAGCACCAGCCCGTCGGCGGGCACGAGGTCGCCGGGGCCGAGGCGCACCACGTCGCCGGGCACGAGCTCCGCGGTGGGCACCTCGCGCTCCCGCCCGTCGCGCAGCGTGCGCGCGGTGAGCGCGACCGCGCCGCGCAGCGCCTCCACTGCGCGCTCGGCGCGATGCTCCTGCAGCATGTCGAGCGCGATGGAGAGGGAGAGGATGAGCAGGATGATGGCGCAGCTCGCCCACTCGCCCGTGAGGCCGGAGAGCAGCGCGGCGGCGACGAGGATGGCGATCAGCGGCTCGGCGAGGCGGCGCGCGAGGCGTGCGGGCCAGCGCCGCCGAGGGGATGGCGCAGGGCTGTTCGGGCCAAAGCGGGCGAGGAGCGGGCGCGTCTCCACATCGCTT
>JBKBSR010000237.1:0-5211 GCA_046291055.1 Roseococcus sp. | reverse complement strand
CGCTATCGGACCGTCATGGTCCGCGCTG
The DNA here is from genome assembly GCA_046291055.1 of Roseococcus sp. GTDB lineage: Bacteria > Pseudomonadota > Alphaproteobacteria > Acetobacterales > Acetobacteraceae > Roseococcus. The sequence goes on along the minus strand of JBKBSR010000237.1, from coordinate 5,183 downwards.
CGCAAGGGAAGGCCGCGCCGGGTCCGTCATGCACCCGGCGCGGGGCGGAAGCGACCGGGCGGCCCGGTCAGGCCGCGCGGCGGGTTCCGGCCGTGTCGTTCGCCGCGAGCGGCGCGGCGAAGGGCGTGGCCTCGGCGGCGGCGGCGGCGATGTCGCCCGGGGTCACGCCGATGTCCTTGAGCTGACGGTCGCTGAGCGCGCGCAGCTCCTCGATCGTCTCGCGGCGGCGGCGCAGCGCGGTCAGAACCTCGCGCAGGCCGCGGAAGAAGGCGCCGATGCGCTCGGCCAGCGCGGCGTCGCGGGCGCGGCGCGCCTCGGCGATGATGGCCTCGATCTGCTCCGCCTCGCTGGGGCGGCGCGGGGTGGCCAGAGGCATCAGCAGCGCGGCCTCGGCCGGGGTGATGCGGGAGTTCATGGAATCCATCCGTCAGTGGGAAGGGCGGCCTCGCCGCCCGGATGGCGTTGATGTAGGAGGAAACAGCGCGGGCCGGGCGCGCGAAGTCTCTGCGGCTCGCATGCGATAGGCGCATGCCTTATTGTGGACACATGCGTTAATGACGGATCAGCGACAGATGACCGAGCCCGCCCGTCGCCTCGCCGCCCTGCGCGGCGCCCTGGCCGAACTGGGGGTGGAGGGCGTGCTCGTGCCGCGCGGCGACGAGTTCCTGGGCGAGTATGTCCCTCCCTCGGCCGAGCGCCTCGCCTGGCTCACCGGCTTCACCGGCAGCGCTGGACTCGCCGTGGTGCTGATGGACCGCGCGGCGGTGTTCACCGATGGCCGCTACACCACCCAAGCCGCCGCAGAGACCGATCCGGCGCTCTGGGAGCGCCGGCACATCACCGAGGAGCCGCCGCCCGAATGGCTGCGCCGCCACGCGGCGGGCCGGCGCATCGGCTATGATCCCTGGCTGCACGCGGAGGCCGCGCTGGCCCGCTTCGCCGGCGTCACGCTCGTGCCGCTGCCGCGCAACCCGGTGGACATGGTCTGGTCCGACCGGCCCGCGCCTCCCGCCGCGCCGGTGCTCGCCCACCGCATCGAGGAGGCCGGCCTCGCCGCCGAGGCGAAGCGCGAGGCCGCCGCCGCCGCGCTGCGCGCCGCCGGCGAGGACGCCTGCCTGCTCGCCGACCCGCACTCGGCCGCCTGGCTGCTGAACATCCGCGGCGGGGATCTGGCCCACACGCCGCTCGCCCTCGGCGTCTGCCTGCTGCGCGCGGACGCCTCCGCGGAGTTCTTCCTCCATGCGCCCGAGCGCGTGCCGGAGGCGACGCGCGCCCATCTCGGGCCGCGCGTCGTCGTGCGCGACCGCGCCGCGCTGCCCGAGGCGCTGGCGGCGCTGAAGGGGCGCAAGGTGCGACTCGACCCCGACGCCACCCCCGCCTGGTTCTTCGCCCGGCTGCGCGAGGCGGGCGCGGAGGTGCTGGCGGGCGAGGATCCCTGCCGCCTGCCGCGCGCGACGAAGAACCCGGTGGAGCAGGCCGGCGCGCGCGCCGCGCACCGGCGCGATGCGGTGGCCGTGGCGCAGTTCCTCGCCTGGTTCGCCGCCGAGGCGCCGAAGGGCGGCCTGACCGAGATGGCGGCCGCCCGCCACCTGCTCGATCTGCGCCGGCTGCGCCCGGGCTTCGTGGCCGAGGCCTTCCCGGCCATCTCCGGCAGCGGGCCGAACGGGGCGATCGTGCATTATCGCGCCACGCCCGCCACCGACCGCGCCATCGGGCGCGACGAATGCTACCTGATCGACAGCGGCGCCCAGTATCCCGACGGCACCACCGACATCACCCGCACCCTCTGGACCGGGCCCGGCCCGGCGCCGGAGGCCCTGCGCGCCCGCTACACAGCGGTGCTGCGCGGGCACATCGCGCTGGCCACGCTGCGCTTTCCCGAAGGGGTGGCGGGGCCGCACCTCGACGCCTTCGCGCGCCGCGCGCTGTGGGAGATGGGCCTCGACTACGACCACGGCACCGGCCATGGCGTGGGCAGCTTCCTTTCGGTGCATGAGGGGCCGGTGGCCTTCAGCCGCACCGCCAAGCCGGTGCCGATCAAGCCCGGCATGATCCTCTCCGACGAGCCGGGCTTCTACCTGCCGGGCCATTACGGCATCCGCATCGAGAACCTGCTGCTGGTCCAGCCCGCCCCCGCCATGCCCGATCAGGCCAAGCCATTCCTGTGCTTCGAGACGCTGACCCTCGCGCCCTATTGCCGCGCGCTGATCGAACCCGCCCTGCTCGGCGCCGCCGAGCGCGACTGGGTGAACGCCTATCACGCGCGGGTGCGCGCGGAGATCGGCCCGCTGCTCGATGCGCCGGCGCGCGCCTGGCTGGAGGCGGAGGCGGCGCCGCTCTGACGCCGCGCCGCCTTCCCCCCGGCGCGCGCCCCGCCCTAGCATGCGCGTCCAGCTTGCGCCGAGGGACCGGCCCGCATGCACATCGCCTGCCTCGTCGGCACACGGCCCGAGGCGATCAAGCTCGCGCCGCTGATCCTCGCGCTCAGGGGGCGGGCGGGGGTGCGCTGCTCCCTCCTCTCGAGCGGCCAGCACCGCGAGCTGCTGGACCAGGCGCTGGCGGGCTTCGGCCTTACGCCGGATGCGGATCTCGCCCTCATGCGTCCGGGCCAGGGCCTCGCCGCGCTGGCGGCGGCGGTGCTGACGGGGGTGGAGGCCTGGCTGCGGGCGGCGCGCCCCGACTGGCTGGTGGTGCAGGGCGATACGGTCACCGCCCTCGCCGGCGCGCTGGCCGGCTTCTACGCCCGCGTGCCGGTCGCGCATGTCGAGGCGGGGCTGCGGACCCATGACCCGCTCTCGCCCTGGCCCGAGGAGATGCACCGCAGCGCCATCGCGCGGCTTGCGCGGCGGCACTTCGCGCCCACCCCTCTCGCCGCCGCCAACCTCGCGCGCGAGGGCATCGCGCCCGAGGCGGTGGAGGTGACGGGCAACACGGGCATAGACGCGCTGCTGTGGGTGGCCGGGCGCGCGGCGGCCGCGCCCGAGATGGCCGCGCGCTTCGCCTTTCTCGACCCGGCGCGGCGGATGATCCTCGTCACCGGCCACCGGCGCGAGAGCCTGGATGGCGGGCTCGCGGGCATCGCCCAGGGCCTCCTGCGCCTCGTCGCGCGGGGCGATGCGGAGGTGGTGGTGGCGCTGCACCTCAACCCGGCGGCCGAGGCGCCGCTGCGCGCCGCGCTGGGCGGCCATCCGCGCGTGCATCTGCTGCCGCCGCAGCCGCACGCGGCCTTCGTCTGGCTCATGCGCCGCGCCCATCTCATCGTCACCGACAGCGGCGGCGTGCAGGAGGAGGCGCCGAGCCTCGGCCGCCCCGTTCTGGTGGCGCGCGAGAAGAGCGACCGGCCCGAGGCCATCGCCGCCGGCACGGCGCGGCTCGTCGGCACCGACCCCGCGCGGCTCGCGGCGGAGGCCGCGCGGCTGCTCGACGACCCCGCCGCCTGGGCGGAGATGGCGCGCGCCGGGAACCCCTATGGCGACGGGCGCGCGGCGGCGCGCATCGCCGAGAGCCTGCTCACGCGGCCCGCTTGATGAACTCGGCGCAGCGTTCGCCGATCATGATGCAGCCGGCATTGGTGTTGCCGCTGACCACTGCGGGCATGATCGAGGCGTCGGCGATGCGCAGCCGCTCCACCCCGCGCACGCGCAGCTCCACGTCCACCACGCTGCGCTCGTCCGCGCCCATGCGGCAGGTGCTGGTGGGGTGGTAGATGGTGCCCCCCTTCTCGCGCGCGAAGCCGAGCAGCGCCTCGTCCGTGTCGGGCACGGCGGCGCCGGGCGCGTGCTCGCCCTCCACGAAGCGCCCGAGGGCGCGGCTGCGCGCCAGCCGCCGGCCGAGCTTCACGCCTTCGGTGATGCAGCGCCGGTCCGTCTCCGTGGCGAGGTAGTTGGCGAACATGCGCGGCTTGGCCAGCGGATCGGGCGAGGCGAGGGTCAGCGCGCCCCGGCTCTCGGGGCGGAGCTGGCAGACGCTGATGGTGAAGCCGGGCCAGCGGTGCAGCCCCTCCTTCACGCTGTCCGCGCTCCAGGGGATGAAGTGGAACTGCACGTCCGGCGTCGCGCTCTGCGGCAGCACGCGGGCGAAGAGGCCGGAGGTGGCTGCGGCGAAGGTCAGCGGGCCGCGCCGCGCGAGCGCGTAGGAGAGCCCCGCCCGCGCCATGCCGAGCCAGGAGCCCAGCACCTCGTTCACCGAGACGCGCGCGTTCGCCCGATACATCAGCCGCGCCTGGTAGTGGTCCTGCAGGTTGCGGCCCACCTCGGGCATGTCGCGCAGCACGGGGATGCCCATCTCCTGCAGGTGATCGGCGGGGCCGAGGCCCGAGAGCATCATCACCTGCGGCGAGTTGATGGCGCCGCCCGAGAGCACCACCTCGCGCGCCGCGCGCAGCACCCGCGTCTGCCCGCCCTGGCGGTATTCCGCGCCGACGGCGCGGCCCTGCTCGATCAGGATGCGCGTCACCTGCGCGTCGGTGATCAGGCGCACGCGCCCGGCCTTCACCGCCGGCTTGAGGTAGGCGGTGGCGGCCGAGCAGCGGAAGCCGTCGCGCACCGTCACCTGGTACCAGCCCGCGCCCTCCTGGCTCGCGCCGTTGAAGTCCTCGTTGCGCGGGAAGCCCAGCTCCAGCGCCGCGTCTATGAAGGCCTGCGAGAGCACGCCCTTGTCGCGCAGATCGGTGGTGGAAAGGGGCCCCTCCGCCCCGTGCAGGTCGGAGGCGCCGCGCTCCTGCCGTTGGGCGCGCTTGAAATAGGGCAGGCAGTCCTCGAAGCCCCAGCCCACGCAGCCCATCTGCCGCCACATGTCGTAGTCCTCGGCCTGGCCGCGGATGTAGATGAGGCCGTTGATGGCCGAGGAGCCGCCCAGCACCCGCCCGCGCGGCCAGGGAATGCGCCGGCCGCCCAGATGCGGCTCGGCCTCCGTCTCGTAGTTCCAGGAGATGGTCGGGTGGTACATGGTCTTGGCGTAGCCGATGGGCACATGCAGCCAGGGGTTGGAATCCGTGCTGCCCGCCTCGATCACGGCCACGCGCAGGCCGGGGATCTCCGAGAGCCGCCCCGCCACCGCACTGCCCGCCGAGCCGGAGCCGATCACCAGCACATCGGTCTCATCCATCGCCGTTTCCCCCGTCTTGTGCGCCGATGGTCGCGGCGCGGCGCGGCGCGGTCAACGGCTTGACGGCGCGCCGCGCC
>JBKBSR010000236.1:0-5266 GCA_046291055.1 Roseococcus sp. | reverse complement strand
TTTTCTATCTTGCCCCCTTTTCCCCCCTCCCCCCTCTCCCTCCCCCCCCCCCCCTCCGGCAGGGCGCGCAGCCGCGCGGCCATGGCCTGGGCGGCGGCGAGATCGGGCGCCAGCAGCTCCAGCGTGTTGGGCGTGGCGTCCGGATCGCGCGCCAGCTCCCGCCAGGTGGAGACGGCCTCGGAGGCGGGGTCGCGCAGGTTGATCGGGTTGGTGTCGAAGCGCAGCCCGCTCGCCGCCGCCGCGCAGAGCAGGGCGAGCGCCAGCGCGCCCCAGGCCACGCCGCGCGCGTTGCGGCCGAGCCAGGCGTCGAGCGGCCGCAGCCCCGGATAGCCCACCTCGCGGTGCTCGGGCCGCGGGCGCGCCAGCAGCATCAGCGCGGGCAGCATGGTCATCGCCAGCAGCCAGCCGATGCCCATGCCCACCCCGGCGATGAGGCCGAGCTCCGCCACGCCGCGATAGTCGGTCGGGATGAAGGCGAGGAAGCTGAGGCCGACCGAGAGGGCGGCGAGCGTCATCCCCGGCCCCGCCACCTCCCCCGCCGCCTCCAGCGCGGGCCGGACAGCGCCGAGCCGCGCGTTCTCCGCGCGGTACTGCACCGCATACTGCGTGCCGAAATCCACGCCGAGCCCGATGAACATCACGGCGAAGGCGATGGAGAGCGGGTTGAAGGCCCCCACCGCCAGGATGCCGAAGGCGGCCGTCCAGAGGATGCCCGCCACCGTCAGCGCCAGCAGCGGCCAGATCAGCCGCCAGGAGCGCAGCGCCATCCACAGCAGCAGGCCCACCAGCAGAAAGGAGAGCAGGGTGGAGGCCCAGGCGCCCTCGGCGATGGTGGCGAACTCCTCGTCGGCCATGGCCACATGGCCGGTCAGGCGCAGGCGCACGCCGCGCTCGGCGAAGCCGAGCCGGGCGGCCTCGGCGCGCACCACCTCCGAGGCCGCCGCCCCGGCCGAAAGCTGCCCGTAATCCAGCGCGGGCTGGATGATCACGAAGCGGCGCAGCTCCGCCGGGCGCGGGTCGCGGCCGGTGAGCAGGGCGCGCCAGTCGGGGGGCGCGAGGCGGCCCGCCCGCGCCGCCTCGGCCGCGGCGGCCAGCGCGGCGAGCGGCGCTTCCAGCCGCTCGGGCGCCGTCTCGCCCCGCGCCAGCCCCTCGGCCATCAGCCGCGCCACATCGGCCACGCCGCGCGCCGAGGGGTCGGCCGCAATGGCGCCCAGCAGGGGCTGCGCCTCGATCAGCCGCTCCGTGACCTGCCGCACCTCCTCCGGCTCGAGGTAGAGCAGCCCGTGGCGGTCCCAGAACTCCCCGGCGTCGGGGCGGCGGATGTCGCGGAACAGCGGGCCGCGCGCGCGCAGCGCCCCGGCCAGCGCCTCGGCCGCGGCGTCGAGCGCGGCGGGGGGCGCGCCGTCCAGCACCGCCACCACGAGGTCCATGCGCTGGGGGAAGGCGCGGTCGAGGGTGAGTTCCGCCACCCGCCAGGGCAGATCCTGCGGGAACAGCTTCGTCACGTCGGAATCCAGGGCGAAGCGCGTGGCGGAGAGCCAGGTGGCGAAGGCCGTGACCAGGGCGCAGAGCAGCAGCACCGGCCAGGGCCGGCGCACCGAGAGGCGCACGAGGAAGGCCGCCGCGCCGCCCAGCGCGGCGGCAGGATCGCGCGTCACGCCCGCTCAGCCCCCGGCGCGCGCCAGCAGCAGCGCGAGCGGCAGGGCGAGGGCGAGCCCGGCCCAGAGCGCCTCGGCCAGCCGCGTCTCGCAGGCCCCCTCCGCCCCGCGCCAGGCGAGCCAGCGCGCCGCCCCGGCCAGCACCGCCAGCACCCCCGCGAGCGCCGCGCCCTCACCGAGCGCGAGCAGCCCCGCCGCGGCGAGCGCCAGCCCGATGGCCCCCGCGACGAAGCCCGGCACGGGCAGCACAAGCCCCGCGAGCAGCGCCAGCGCCAGCACGGCGGCCGGCAGGGCGGGCCAGAGGGCGGGGCCCGCCTCTCCCGCCAGCAGCGCCGCGATGGGGCCGCACAGGGCGAGCGCGAGGATGATCGCGGCCTCCGAGAGCGGGCGCAGCCGCCCCGCCCCATCCCCCGCCCGCGCGCGCCAGGCGAGCCAGAGCGAGGTGGCGGCCAGCGCCAGCAGCAGCAGCCCCGTGGCGATGAGGGTGGGGATGGCGTCGCCGCCGAAGGGCTCGCCGGCGGCGATCAGCACGCCGGGCAGGGCCAGCGCCATGCCGCCGAGGGCGAGCAGCGTCCAGCGCCGCGCCGCCTCGCCCGCGCCCTCGCCCGCCAGGGCGAACCAGAGCAGGGGCAGGCTGCCCATCCACAGCGCCGCCCCCGCCTCGCGCAGCAGCGTGCCGAGGAAGGGCAGCGCCGCCTCATGCACGCCCGCCTGCAGGATGGCGGCGGGCAGCAGCAGCGCCGCGAGCGCCGCCAGCGCCAAGGGCGGCGCGCCGCGCCAGGCCAGCGCCGCGAGCCCGCCCGCCGCGCCCAGCGCCCCCAGCGCGCCGATCCAGCCGCCCCAGCCCCGGGTGGCGGGCAGCCCGGCCAGGGCGGCCAGGAAGGCCGCGGCCGCCGCCGACAGGGTCACGCGGCGCGCCAGCGCCCCCTCGCCCGCCAGCAGCAGGAAGGCCGCGCCGCCCAGCGCCGCGCTGCGCGCCGCCATGGCCAGAGCGTAGAGCAGCGCGCCCTCCATCCCCGCCTCCCCCTCAGGCCCGGGCCTGCTGCGCCATGCGGTTCGGTTTGCGCATGAACCAGCGGGCGAAGCGCGCCAGCGCCGGCATGGTGGTGGGACGCAGCAGCCGCGGGTCATAGCCGGCGAAGCGGCGGTCATTCTCGATCAGGCAGAGGTCGATGATGTCGGCCAGGGTGTAGTCCTCGGCCGAGACGGCCTTGGCGCCGGTCACGGTGAAGTTGTTGTCCTGGGTGCGCTCCCTGCCCTCGCCGTCCACCGTCCTGGCGAGCCCGATGCGCTCCCAGCCCAGGAAGGCCCAGACGGCCAGCACGCGCAGCTCGAACCAGGGGCGCTTCCACCAGGGCATGGTGGCGCGGTGCCAGGCCAGCCAGTTGGCGAAGAGCAGGATGTGGCGGCATTCCTCCTGGATCACCGGCTCGAAGGTGTCGGTCAGTTCCTGCGGGAAGAAGCCGGAGCGGCGCGCCATCTCGAACAGGCCGAAGGCGAAGAAGCTGTCCACGCATTCGCTGAAGCCGGTGACCAGATAGGCCCATTCGGGATCCTTCGGCGGGACGTATTCCGGCTCGGGCGCCAGTTCGATCCCGTAGGCCTCGACGAGGCGCGAGAGCACCTCCTTGTGGCGGTTCTCCTCCCAGCCGTTGCGCGCGATGGTCTCGCGCATCTCGGGGTCGGCGATGGTGGCGGCATAGGCGCTCATGCGCAGCCGGGCCTTGCCCTCGGTCTGCACCGCGATGTCCCAGATGGGCAGGGAGGTGATGCGCGCCAGCGCCTCCGGCTCCAGCTTCGGCCAGGGGATGACGCTCGGCTTGTAGGGGTTGAAGGTCTCCTCGAACATCCGGCAGACGGCCTGCTTGTGCTCGGGCGAGCCGGGCTTCAGCGGGCCCTGGTGCGGGCTCTTCCAGTGGCGGGCGCGGGCGTCGGCGGCGGCGACGGTCGCCGCATCGGGCAGCCGGCCGGCGAGGTTGTCGTCCAGGCTGGAGGAGAGACGGGCTTCGAGGTCGGAAAGGCTCTGGCTCAAGGGGGCGGGGCTCCGTGGAGAGGCGGGGCGCGGGCCGTGCGGCGTCCGGCCCTGCATACCCCCCCGCGCCGCGCCGAGTCCACGCGCGGGCGGAAGGGAAGGCTTCACCTTTGCGGGGGTATGCAGCGCGCGCAACGGCATGTTGCCGCGCCGAAGGGCGCCGCGCCGGGCAGGTACGGCCGGGCCTCTCCGCGCGCCCCAGCAAGACCTTCACCAAGAGGGAACTTCGCCGATGAACGCGCTCTCGCGGCTGCCGCTGGCCTGGAAGGCCCTGGCGCCCATGCTGCTGCTGGTCCTCGCCCTGATCGGGACCACCACCCTTCTCGTCCGCCAGGTGCACGACACGGACGAGACCTACAGCCGTCTGCTGGCGCAGGAACAGCGGGCGGCGGTGCTGGCCGCGAAGGCCAACATCGCCGGATCGCAGTTCCCGCTCGTGATGTGGCGGGCCTTGGCGGTGGATGACGCCGCGGCCTATCCCGCCGAGCAGGCGCTGGTGGAGCGGCTGGGGGCGCAGATGGGCGAGGAGCTGCGTCAACTCTCCGCGACGCTCGCCGGGACGGCGCAGGCGAGCGCCGCCGCGGAGCTGGAGCGGGAGCTGCCGCGCCTGCACGCGCTTGCCCTGCGCGCCCTGCAGATGGGGCGGCAGGGCGAGCGCGCGGCCGCCATCCGACTGCTACGCGAGGAGTTCGTGGCCCCCATAACCCGCCACCGCGAAACGCTCCAGCGCCTCACAACCGCCCTGCAGGAGGCCGCCGAGGCGCAGAGCGCCGCGGTCAGCGCGCGCGTGGCCAGCGAGGCCCGCACCGAGCTGATGGTGGTGGGCGGGCTGGCGCTGGCCTGCCTGATCTTCGCCGTCTGGCTGCTCTACGCCCTCGTCAGCCGCCCCATCGCGGCGCTGCACCGCGCCATGCAAAGCGCCTCAGAGGGCAAGCTCGACGCCGCCGTGCCCGGCACGCGCCGCGGCGACGAGCTGGGCGCCATGGCCCGCGCCATGGAGGGCTTCCTCGCCGGGCTGCGCGAGGCGGCCACGCTGCGCGCACAGCAGGAGGAGCAGCGCCGCGCCGCCGAGGCCGCGCGCAAGCAGGAGATGCGCGCCCTGGCCGACAATCTGGAGCGCGAGGTGGGAAGCGTGGTGGAGGGCATCGCCTCCGCCGCCACGGAACTCGGCGCGGCGGCCAAGTCCATGGCCGCCATCGCCGAGCGCACCTCGCAGCGCGCCAGCACCGTGAGCGAGGCCACGGCCGAGGCCAACGCGAATGTCGGCACCGTCGCCTCGGCGGCGGAGGAGCTCACCGCCTCCGTCTCCGAAATCTCGCGCCAGGTGCAGGAGAGCACGCGCGTCACCCAGGCCGCGGTGGAGCAGGTGGAGCGCACCAACAGCACGGTGGCGAACCTCAACGAGGCCTCCCAGCGCATCGGCGAGGTGATGCGCCTGATCGGCGACATCGCGAGCCAGACCAACCTTCTCGCCCTCAACGCCACGATCGAGGCGGCGCGTGCGGGCGAGGCGGGCAAGGGCTTCGCGGTGGTGGCGAGCGAGGTGAAGAACCTCGCCGGGCAGACCACCCGCGCC
>JBKBSR010000235.1:0-5328 GCA_046291055.1 Roseococcus sp. | reverse complement strand
CTCTTCCCCTCCCCTTCTCCGAGGTGCTGCCGCGCAAGCTCGCGCTTGCCGCGCGCGCCCAGCAGCTCGGCGAGCAGCAGACGCGGGGCCGGCGCGTGCTCGTCCGCCTGCACGGCCATGTTGAGCAGGCGCAGCGCCGCCGGGATGCGCCCCTGCTGCTGCTCGATCCGCGCGAGGGCGAGCAACTGCGAGACCTCCTCCCGCAGGCTCCGCTCGGCGAGCTTCGCAAGCAGCCCCATGGCCGCATCGAGCAGGGCGGGGCCCTCGGGCAAACCGGATTTTTCCGGGAGCCGCTCGAAATCCTGGGTGAAAAGGCTCGGCCGGTCGGGGAACCAGCGCTGGCGGATCCATTCGTTGCCGTCCCGGAAACGCGCCAGGAACTCCTGCGCCTCGGCCCGGCCGGGCCGCCAGCCCCGGCCCGGCATGGCCTCCGTCACCAGCTCCGTGAAGTGCCGCCAGACGGGATCGCCCAGGGAAGCCCGACGGCCCGGCAGAACCCGCGCCATCGCGCGCCCCACAGCGACCATGAGCCCCTGCCCTTCGGTGTCGGCCGAGGGGTTCGAGGCGCGGTTCGGGTCGTCCGCCGGCACCGCGCCCTGGGCGCCGCAGAGGGCGAGGAAATCGTCGATCGCATCGCCGTTGACGAGGCTGCCGCGCTCGAACAGGCGCGGCACCACCCCGTCCTGCCCGAAGACGCGCGCCCAGCGCCAGAGCAGCCCGGCATAGTCGTAGTGCGGAAGCTGGCGCGGCCCGCCCTCGGGCAGGCGCGGCGTGTCGATCACGCCATCGCGCAGGAGCTGGGTATAGGCGCTCGCCACATGCTCGTCCTGCCGGCGCAGATAGACCACGATGCGCACGCGCGCGAAATGCGGCGCCAGGAAATCCCGCAGCCGGGTCACGGCCGCGACATCGGGAAGCATGTGGATGCACTGCTCGGAGGAGAGCACGACGAGGCGGGTCTCCGGCGGCAGGGCCGCCATCTCGGCCGGGAACTCCTCCAGGAAGCGCTCGATGCGCAGCGCCGGCGGCAGCCCGCCCCAGAAGCCCGGGTGCACGCCGCGCTCGCGCTGTTCGGGCGGGGCCATGGCGGCGGGCAGGAGCGCGTGGTTTCCCCATCCCGGCGTCCTCGGATAGCAGACGCCGCGCGCGGCCAGCGCCTCGCGGTGGGCGCCGAAGGCGTTCTGGATCGAGGTCGAGCCCGTCTTGGTGTGGCCGATGTGGACGAAGCACTCGCGGCGGGCGGTCATGGGCGGCGGCGGCTCGGCAGGGCGCGTCAGGCGGCCTCGGCGTCCGCACCCGCGGCGGCTTCGGCGGGATCGGGCCCGGGCATCGCGACGCCATAGACGGCGCAATGCGCCGCCACCACATCGCGCACCGGAGGCACGCCGGGCGAGGCGGCCGCGAGCCGCGCGTGCAACCCGGGCTCCGTCACGCAGCGGTGCAGCGTCTGCATCAGGCTCACCGCATCGCCCACGTCGAAGAGCAGCCCGTCCACGTCATGGCGGACGCGCTCGCCCAGGCCGCCGATGTTGCTCGCGATGGGCGGGCGGCGGAACATGTAGGCTTCCGAGAGCACCAGGGCGAAGATCTCCCACCAGACGGAGGGGACGATCACCCAGTCCACCCGCCCCATGCGCGTGGGCAGATCCGCCATGGAGTAGCCCCCGAGATGGCGGACGGTGACCAGGGGCTCGAGCGACCTCGCATGCTCGAGGAAGGCGTCGAAGCGCTGACGGAAGCCCTCGCTCGCGTAGTTCAGGTTCGCGCCGCTGATGTCGAGAGTGATCGGCTCCTCGTGCGTCTTGGCGTAGAGCTCCAGCGCGTCGAACACGACGCCGAGGCCCTTGTTGTCCACGAGCTGGCCGAAGAATCCGAAGCGGTTGGGCGGGCCCGCATGCGCCGGGCGCTGGAAGGGCACGCGGAAATCCTGCTGCGAATAGTCGGCCTGGGCGTTGGTGACGACATGCAGCTTCTCGGCCGGCAACCCCCAGGCAAGGTAGCGCCGGCGCACGAAATCGGTCGGTGCGATGAAGGCGTCGAAGACCGAGAGGGCATGGCGCACCCAGTCGCTGCGGAGCTGGAACATCTCGGGCGAGATGTCGGGGAAGCACTGGTGGCAGCGCACCGGCGAGGCCTGCTGGCAGAGCGTGCGGTCATTGCGGCGGACCATGTGGCCATCCGCCTTGCAGATCGCGAGGAACTCGTGGAGCGTCAGCACGAGGCGCGCATTCGGCAACACGCGCCGCGCGATCAGGAACAGGTCGAAGCCGATGGTCATGAAGTGGTGGAAATGCACCACGTCGGGCCTGGTGTCGCGCAGGAACTCCGCGAACCAGGTGAGCGCGCGGATGTTCAGGTTGCGGTACCAGCTGTGTTCGAAGCTGTCCGAGAGGAAGAGATACTCGTTCGGGCGCCCGTCGAAGCCGGTGACGATGGCGCCGGGCTTGAACAGCGCGGGGGCGATGTTCGGCTCGCAGGAGGCGAGGAAGATCGCGTCCAGCCCCGCCGCGCGGGCGCCCTGGAACAACTCGTAGGCCGCCTGCTGCGCGCCCCCGCGCACCAGCTCGGGGTGGAACAGGCTCACGAACAGGATGCGGGGGCCCTCAGCCATGCTCGTGCTCCGTGATGCGGCGGCCCCAGAGGCGGGAGAAATACCATCGGTTGTAGAGGCTGGAGCCGAGATGCTCGGGGCGCTTCGTCGAACCCATCCCCTCGTAGTGCCAGTAGGCGAGGGCGGGATCGAGGATGACGCGCCCGCCCGCCGCCTGCGCGCGCAGGCAGAAGTCGGCATCCTCGTAGTGGCCGAAGATGAAGTCGACATTGAAGCCGCCCAGCCGCTCGAACAGCGTCGTCTCCATGACCATCAGCGCGCCGGTGACGGCGGGCACCTCGCGCGGGGCGGGGTCGGAGGTGTCGGCGAAACCCTTGCGGAAATGCTCCACTGTCCAGATCGGCGCGTCGCACAGGAGGGAGAGGCGCCGATCCTGCCGGAAGAACATGCCCTCGTGCATCACGCTGCCATCGGCGTAGTAGAGCTTGCCCCCGTAGATGTCGGCGCCCAGCGGGCGATCGGCATAGCCGCGCAGCCGGGCCACCGCCTCGGCGCTGCGCGGGAACACGTCGGGGTTGATGATGACGAGGCGCGCGCTGCGGGCGGCGGCCGCGCCCACGTTGTTCGCGTGGCTGAAGCCGCTGTTCTGGTTGAGCGTGATGACCTGGATGTCCGCGCCGAACACGAAGGCGGCGAGCTCCGCGTCGCGCAGCAGCACCTCCTCCATCTCGGGGCTGTTGTTCACGAAGATGAACTCGAGCCCCTCGAGGCCGCCGAAGCGCGCGAACTGCGCGACGAGGTGGTAGAGGAAGTCCGGGACGCCGAAGAGAACGCAGACGAGGCTGAGGCGCGGGGGGGAAGCCTGGCGGCCGAAGCGGCCGTGGCTCGTCACCGCGCGCTGGGCGGCGATGTGGCGGTAGAGCCGCAGCAGAAGCTCGCCATGGCCGCGCTCCAACTCGTCGAAGGATCGCGCTGTGAGGTTGCCCAGCACCATGCGCCGGCCGAAATGCGCCAGCAGGAACTCGAAGAAGTCGCGCTCGTCCTTCTGGAAGCGGGCGCCGGGCTGGAGCGGGACGGCGGTGCCGTCCTCGAACACGAAGGACAGCGCCGAACCCTCGAGCAGCGACGCGCCGCCGAGCCCCACCGCCCAGAAGCCGAACTCGCCGGGACGCGAGGCCTGCAGGTGGCTGTCCACATCCGGCCGCCGTACGCGCCCGACGGGCAGGTTCGCACGCAGCCCGGTCGCGTAGTCCACCAGCGACAGGCCGACAAGGCGCGAGCGCCGGTCGTCGATCCAGCCCTCGATGAAGAAGGCCGCATCCGAGGTGACCGTCGCGTCCACCCCCATCTGCAGGCCAGCGGCGTCGATGGTGCGGACCTTGGCGGGAGGGGCCTGGATGCCGAGGCGACGCGAGCCCTGCGGGCCCGTCTCCTCGGGCGCTTCGCGAAGGATGGGCGCAGGAATCTGCACCAGCAGCTTGCCCGAGACGTCGAAGCGTTCCGCGAGGTTCAGGGGCTGGGCGCCGCGCAGCCGCAGCTCCGGGCCCTGCTCGAGCCAGGCGAGGCTCATCCGGACACCCGAGCCGCCCGGCGTCATGAGGCACTCGACATGCACCTCCTGCCCCCAGCGACCGTCGATGAAGTCGTTCAGCACGAAGGCGCCGCGGTGCGGGAGATACTTCACATGCAGCGCGATCTGTCCGTCGCGGTAGAAGTTCAGATGCGTGCTCGAGCGCAGCGCCGCCTCGGTGAACAGGCAGTCGAACCGCTCCGCGGCCAGATCTATCTCCAGCCGGTCATCCGACTGGGGGTTGCCATCCGCCATCATGCCCTCCGCGACGCCCCTCTGCGGGTGGCGTCCTCATCGGTTCCGGGCGCCAGCCGCGACAGCCGCTCGATCCCTGTCGCGCGGCGCCCTCAGCCGCGCAGCAGCTCGGCAAAAGTCCACCCTTTGCGGGGAAGACGGCCCTCCGCATAGCCGGACGCCTGGAAATGCGCCTGGGCCGACGGCACCCGGTTCTCGATGATGGCAACCGCCACATCGGGATACTCGCGCGCGTAGAAGGGGCCGTCCACCTCGACAAGGCAGGGCAGGCGGTTCTCGAAGAAGCCGAAGCGGAGGAAATGCTGGTGGAGATCGCCTATCAGCCCCTCCCGCTCGGCCTTCGCGATGTCCTCGTATGCGGAACGATAGAAGTCGGGATCGAATTTGATACGCGACAGCAGCGGTGTGAGCAGCTCGATGAAGAAGCCCCTGTCCAGTGTCACGGTCTGCTCGTTCATGGACAGGATCTTCTTGTTCTTCACGTAATCCCAATACGGCGCGAGGAGGCGATCATACGCCGCATCGGAAGACAGGCCCAAACCGGTCATGCGGTCATTCATATTTGTCTGATCCCTTCCAGCAGGGTTGAATAGAGCCGCATCGGCGTTTCTGGATCACACTATGACGAACGAACCTAAGGACCACCATATCTCCAGCATCGGGGTATCCATGAAACGGGACGCCTGCACGGATTTTTGATGTCGATCCACCCGATGCGATCATGATAGCATTTTTTTGCTCACTGCATAGAGCGGTATCGGGACACCGGCGGAGCCTCCGAAAAGTTTCGCGAGCCCGCCGGCCCGCCTGCGTCCACTGACCTGGCGGGCGTCAATGGTCCAGGTGAAATCTTAAGCCCCGTGGGCACCACCGATCCATAGCCCGATGGGGGCCAGCCTGGTGAAGCCGGGGGCGGTTGGCGCCCCGGCGGTGGTCCCGCGGCGCGGCCTCC
>JBKBSR010000234.1:0-5357 GCA_046291055.1 Roseococcus sp. | reverse complement strand
GGCCGAGCAGCAGGGCGAGGGCGCGCGCCAGCGCGGCCGAGGGCCCGAGGCCGAAGACGAGAATCCGCCGCGCCGGGTGGAGCGCGGCGACGGCGGCCCTCAGCGTGGCGCGGGAGTCGGGGGCGGCGAGGGCCTCGAGCGCCTCGCGCTGCGTCTCGAGCACCATGTCCACCGCCCGGGCGGCGTCCGCGCCGGCCTCGGCGAGGGTGCGGCGCATCGCCTCGCCCGGATCGGGCGGCGGGGCGGCCAGCGCCGCGGCCAGGGCGCGCTTGAGCTCGGGCAGGCCGGCGAAGCCCAGCGCCTGCACGGTGCGGATCACCGTGGCGTCCGAGGTGGCGGTGCGTGCGGCGAGCTCGCTGGCCGAGAGGGCGAGGGCGAGGGGTGGGTTCTGCTCGAGAAAGCGCGCCACGCGCCGCGCCGCCGGCGAGAGGCGCGGCGCCGCCTCGGCGAGGCGTGCCGGGAAGGAGTCGGCGGGGAGGCTCTGGGCGGGAGGGGGCTGCGGCATGGGAAACCCGGATGACGCATGGAGCATGCGCTACGCTTCTTCGTTTTCTGTAGTGACATCTCCTTCATCGGGCCTCCCCGCCTGCCCAGGCATGGGGTGGCGCCGGCTTAACCTCGGGGAAACCGACCCCATGCGATGCGCCGGGCATGGCCCCATTCGATCTGGCTGAAGCAGACGCCTCTGCCGCCGCTTTCGCCCGGGTGGCGGGGCGGCTCGGCGCCGTGTCCGTCCAGGTGGCGGACATCGCGGGCTCGCTCGCGGCGCTGCGCCAGGGCCTCGCCGCCGCGGCCGAGGAGGCGGGCCGGCTCGACGCCGGCGCGGCCAGGGTGGCGGAGGGCGCCGCCGCCATGGCCGGCAGCGCCGGCCGCGCCGAGGCCGCGCTCTCCGCCGCGCGCCAGGAGGCCGCGGGCGCCGAGGCCGCCGCCAGCCGCGCCGAGGCCGAGGCCGCGCGCGTGGCCGAAGGGGTGCGCGACGCCGCGCGCCGCCTGGCCGCGCTGGATTCCGCCCTCTCCGCCGTGGCCGGCATCGCCGGCGCGATCGAGCGCATCGCGCGGCAGACCAACCTGCTCGCCCTCAACGCCACCATCGAGGCCGCCCGCGCCGGGGAGGCCGGGCGCGGCTTCGCCGTGGTGGCGCAGGAGGTGAAGTCGCTCGCCGGCGAGACGCGCGAGGCCACCGCCCGCATCGAGCAGGGCGTGGGCGAGCTGCGCGCCGCCGCGCTGGCGCTGCGCGAGACCGCCGAGCGCAATGCCGCCGAGGCCGAGGCCGCTGCCGAAGGCGCACGCGGCGGCCGCGCCGCCCTCGCCGCATTGGCCGAGGGCGTGCAGCGCGCGGGCGAGGAGGTGGCCGCCATGGCCGGCGGCGCCGCCGCGGCCGGCGAGGAGGCCGCCGCCATGCGCGCCGGCATCGCCGCCCAGGCGCGCGTCACCGCCACGCTGGCGCAGGAGGTGAGTCAGGCCGCCCAGCGCGGCGAGACGCTGCGCGACATCTCCGAGGCGCTGATGGAGGAGATGGCCGCCGCCGGCGTCGAGACCGAGGATTCCCCCTTCATCCGCGCCGCCCAGGCCGCGGCCGCCGAGGTGGGCCGCCTGTTCGAGGCCGCCCTCGCCGCGGGCGAGATCACCGAGGCCCAACTGTTCGACGAGGCCTATCGCCCCATCCCCGGCACCGATCCGCCGCAGGTGATGGCGGGGTTCACGGCCCTGACCGACCGTCTGCTGCCGGCGGTGCAGGAGCCGCTGCTCGGCCTCGACCCTCGCGTGGTCTTCGCCGCGGCGGTGGACCGCAACGGCTATCTTCCCACGCACAACACGAAGTTCAGCCAGCCCCAGCGCCCGGGCGAGACGGCCTGGAACACGGCGAACTGCCGCAACCGCCGCATCTTCGACGACCGCACGGGCCTCGGCGCGGCGCGCAACCGCAAGCCCTTCCTGCTGCAGGCCTACCGGCGCGACATGGGCGGCGGGCAGGTGGCGCTGATGAAGGACTGCTCGGCCCCCATCCTGGTGCACGGCCGCCACTGGGGCGGTTTCCGCCTCGCCTACCGGGCGGAGTAGCCATCGCGCGCCTTGCGCCGCGGCAGGGCGGGCCCAACCTTCGGCCTGTGCGCCGCCTTGCTCTCCTCCTCGCGCTGCTGCTGCTCCCCATCGCCGCCCGGGCGGCGGATGAGGGGGCGCATCGCCGCGTCTTCTCGGCGGCCAGCATCCCCACGCCGGGCGGGCTGCCGAGCGCGAGCCTCGCCATCGGCTTCACCCAGCACTATCGCGGCGCCGTTCCGCATGCGGCCTTCGCCTTCGCCCAGGGCGAGGATGGGCGCGCCGCCTGGGCGATGGCCTCCGGCCGCGCGAGCCCGGAGGAGGCCGAGCGCGAGGCGATGGCGAGCTGCGAGCGCCAGCTCCGCCGCCTCCGGCAGCCGCTGAACGCGCCCTGCCGGCTGCTGGCGAGCGACGGGCGGATCCTGGGCGGCCCCGCCATTCCGGCCGAGCAGGGGGCGCTCGGCCCCTTCACGCGCAGCGCCTTCCATCTGCACCGGGGCCCCGCGGCCGCGGAGGGCGTTGTGGTCTGGGGCCATGGCTATGGCGGCGCGGGCGAGGACATGCGCGGCGCGCCCCTGCCCGGTTTCCTGACCGCGCTGAACGAGGCGGGCTACGACATCCTGCGCTTCGACCGGGTGCCGGGCGACGACGCGCTGGCCCTCACCCTGCCGCGCCTGGTGCGCGCCCTGCCCCTGCTGCGCGAGGCCGGCTATCGCCGGGTGATCCTGGGCGGGCAGTCGCGCGGCGGCTGGCAGGCCCTGCTGGCGGCGGCGCAGCGCCCCGATCTGCTGGAGGCGGTGCTGGCCGCCGCCCCGGCCGCGCATGGCGAGATGGACGCCTCGGCCGAGGCGCGGCAGGCCCAGGCGCTGGAGGATTTCCGCCGCGCCCTCGCGGGGCTGCGGGACACCCCGCTGCGCCTGCTGGTGATGCTGTTCGAGGAGGACGAGTTCGACCCCGACCCCGGCCAGCGCGCCCGCGCCGTGGCCGAGCTCGCGGCCGAGCGGCGCCCCCCCACCCTCGCGCTCTGGCCGCAGGGGCCGGCGCGCGGGCATTCGGCGGTGGGGGATTGGCGCTTCACCCGCGACTATGCGGCCTGCGTGATCACGCTGCTGCGCGCGCCGGAGGCGGGCGCGCCGCGCGGGTTGCGACGGCGGAGCTGCGGGGGCGGCTAGCGCCCGGCCGACTGGGTGCGGAGTTCCCGCGCCCGGGCCAGCACGCGGTCCTCGAGCTCGGCATTGGTCGCGGCGGAGGCGGGCGCGTCCACCCACTGGTTGCCGCGCAACACCTGGCGGAAGACCTGGACGCGCACCCCGTCGGAACGGAGCTGGCGGCTCAGCACATAGGCGGTGGCCTTGAAGCGCTCGCCGGGCGCGCCGGGGGGCGAATACCAGTCGGTGATGATCACGCCGCCGAAGGGATCGGCGCTGGCGAGCGGCATGAAGGAGAGGGTGTCCAGCGTGGCGCGCCAGAGGAAGGCGTTGACGGCCATGCCCGCGCCGCCGGAGGCCTGCTCCTGCTGGCGGGAGCGGTCCACGCCGAAGATCACGATGCCGGCATCGGAGGGGTTCCGGCCCGTCTGGCGCAGGATCATCTCGCGCTGGTTGTCGGTGCCGTATTCCTCGTTGCCCACGAGGCGCCCTCCGCCGCAGGCGGCAAGGAGGGCCGTGGCGGAGAGGGCGAGGGCGATTCGGGCGGTGCGGCGCATGGGGCGCTGGATTAGCGAGGCGCCGCGCAAAAGGAAAGGGGCGGCAGTGGCCTGCCGCCCCCTGGAACTTCCCCTCGGGAAGCCCCGCCTCAGAAGGCGAGGCGGGTGCCGAGGATGAAGGTGTTGGCGAACATCCGATCCTGGATGCCGGCGCGGCCCGCGTCGAGGTCGCGGCCACGCTCGCGGATCGAGTGGTGGACGTACTCGGCGATCAGGTCGAGGCCCGGCGCCAGGCGATAGTTGCCGCCGATGCCGATGCCCCAGCGGCGCATCATCGCCTGGTTCGTGGACTGCGCCACGCCCGCGGACGTCACGCCCGGCACGCCGCGCGTCATCAGCCCGGTGGTGGAGCTGAAGCCGAAGCGCGCGCCACCCTCGACCAGGGAGTTGGTGTAGTTCACGCCGACGGTGATCGGGCCGTTGGTGTACTGGGCGCCGAGGACCAGCTGCTCGGCCGTGCGGTCGCCACGCACGGGGTTGCCCCAGAAGAAGTTGAAGTCACCGCGCTGATACATCGCGCCCAGGGTGGCGCCCATGTAGGACACCTGGGCGCCGACCTGCCAGATGTTCAGGTCGTTCATGGTGCGGACCTGCACGCCCGTATCGGTCAGATCCTTGGCGGCGTTGCCGTAGATCCAGCCCACCGTGGCGGAGACGCCCACGCCCGAGAAGTTGCCGCGGTAGCGGAGCGCGGTCTGCCACTCGTTGCGGCGCACGCCGAGCTCGCCGCCGCGCGCCGGGATGCCGGCAGCCGTGGCGCCGGAGAAGGCGTAGGAGCGGTCGCAGAGGCCGGTGTTCGTGTCGTTCGGGCAGCCGTGGCCGCCGCCGGTGCCGAGATTCGGCGCATAGCTCACGCCGAAGTCGAAACCGAAGAACTGCGGCGTCATGTAGACGATCTTGGTGTTGTCACCGAGGCCGCCCGGCGCCGTCTGGGTGCGGTTGCCGCCCTGGCGGGTCTGGAAGTTCTCCCAGATGCCGAGCACGCCGCCCGTGCCGAAGCCCGTGATCCAGCCCGAGTTCATCAGGCCGCCCATCACGCCGTCCTCGTCACCGAAGCGGACCTGGCCGAAGCGCGGGTGCGCGACGAACACATAGGCCTCGTCCACCGCGGCGGCCGTGCGCGAGGTGCCCAGCGCGTTGGTGGAGGACGGCATGATGGCGCGCGACTCGTTGTTGAACACGATGTCGATCTGGCCGCCATAGGTCAGGCCGTTCGCCAGCTTGCCGGAGACGATCACGTTCACGGTCGGGATGGCGATGAAGTCGAACTTGCCGAGGCGGGCATGGTTGCCCACGCCGGTGGAGCCGAGGTTGCTCGGGATGATGGCCGTGCCGGTCGGCGTGGAGACCGTCAGCGCGCCCGGCTGGCCGGCGAAGGCCTGCGACGTGTAGTTCGTGCCCGGCTGCGAGAAGCTGCCGGACTGGTTGATGTAGCCCGCATAGGCCTGGATCGAGCCGCCGATGCGGACCGTCGGCGCCTGCTGCGCGGAGGCCATGGGCGCCCCCGCCAGAACCGCCGTCACGACCGCCGTCGTGCCCAGCAAAATCTTGCGCATGTTCAACTCTCCTCACGCGCCGGGCGCGCCCGGCTTGTTCCCCTGACCCCCTCCCC
>JBKBSR010000233.1:0-5357 GCA_046291055.1 Roseococcus sp. | reverse complement strand
GGTCGCCGCCCAGGCCGGCGTCTGAGCCCCGGACCGGAACCGCATGGTGGGGCGGTGCGCTGGACGCGCGCCGCCCCGCTGTTACAGTCGCCCCCGGCAGCACCAGCCCCCCCCAACGCCAGCCCCCGGAACGCCCGATGACGGATACGCCCCGCTACAAGCGCGTGCTGCTGAAGCTCTCGGGCGAGGCGCTCATGGGCGAGCGCAGCTACGGCCTCGACACCGCCACGCTGAAGGCCATCGCGCAGGACATCAAGGGCGTGGTGGAACTCGGCGTGCAGGTGGCGCTCGTCATCGGCGGCGGCAACATCTTCCGGGGCATGGCGGGGGCTGCGGCGGGGATGGACCGCGCCCAGGCCGACTACATGGGCATGCTGGCCACGGTGATGAACGCGCTCGGCGTGCAGTCGGCGCTGGAGCAGATCGGCGTGCACACGCGGGTGCAGAGCGCCATCCCCATGGCCTCGATCTGCGAGCCCTACATCCGCCGCCGCGCCATCCGCCACATGGAGAAGGGACGGGTGGTGATCTTCGCCGCCGGCACGGGCAACCCCTTCTTCACCACCGACACGGCCGCCGCGCTGCGCGCGGCCGAGATGGGGTGCGACGCGCTGCTCAAGGGCACGCAGGTGGACGGAGTCTATGACAGCGACCCGCGCAAGAACCCCGATGCGCAGCGCTACACCACCCTCTCCTACCTCGAGATGCTCTCGCGCGACCTCGCGGTGATGGACGCCGCCGCGATCTCCGTGGCGCGGGAGAACCGCCTGCCCATCATCGTCTTCAACATCCACGAACCCGGTGCCTTCACCGAGGTGATGCAGGGCCACGGCCGCTTCACCACGGTGACCGACACCCCCTGACCGCCGAGGGAGCACGCCATGGCCGCCGCCCCGCCCGACCTCAAGACGCTGAAGGCCGATCTGACGCGCCGCATGGACGGCGCGCTGGAGACGCTGAAGAAGGAGTTCTCCGGCCTGCGCACCGGGCGCGCCGCGCCCTCGCTGCTGGAGCCGATCCGGGTGGAGGCCTATGGCGGCCACCAGCCCCTCTCGCAGCTCGGCACCGTCTCGGTGGTGGGGCCGGCCATGCTCTCCGTCCAGGTCTGGGACCGCTCGGTGGTGAAGGCGATGGAGGTGGCGATCCGCGATTCGGGCCTCGGCCTCAACCCGCAGACCGAGGGCCAGGTGATCCGCGTCAGCCTGCCGCCGCTGACCGAGCAGCGCCGCAACGAGCTGGCCAAGCAGGCCGCCAAGTATGCCGAGGCCGCGAAGGTGGCGGTGCGCGGGGTGCGCCGCGACGGCATGGAGCAGATCGCCGCCTGGAAGAAGAAGTCCGAGATCGGCGAGGACGACGCCAAGCGCTGGTCCGACGAGGTGCAGAAGCTGACCGACGAGTATGTGAAAAAGGTGGACCAGGCGCTGGCCGAGAAGGAAAAGGACATCAAGACCGTCTGATGCCCGCAGCCCCCGCCCTCGCCGCCGCCGCCTCGCCGCCGGCCCCGCGCCATGTCGCCATCATCATGGACGGCAACCGGCGCTGGGCAGAGGCGCGCGGGCTGCCCGTGGCGCTGGGCCACCGCGCCGGGGCGGAAGCCGCGCGCCGCGCCATCGAGGGCGCGATCCGCGGCGGGGTGGGGTGGCTGACGCTCTTCGCCTTCTCCTCCGAGAACTGGTCCCGCCCCGCGCAGGAGGTGCAGGAACTCACCGCCCTGCTGCGCCACTATCTGGGGTCCGAGGTGGCGCAGCTCGACAAGGAGGGCGTGCGGCTGCGCGTGATCGGCGAGCGCGAGCGCTTCGGCGAGGAGACGCGCCGCCTGATCGAGGCGGCCGAGGCGCGCACCGCGGGCAATGTGCGGCTCAACCTCACGGTCGCCCTCTCCTACGGCGGGCGGTCGGAAATCCTGGCCGCCGCGCGCCGCATCGCCGCCGCCGCCGCGCGCGGCGAGCTTGACCCCGCAGCGCTGGACGAGCGCGGCTTCGCCCAGCACCTGTTCACCGCCGGCATGCCGGACCCCGACCTGATCATCCGCACCTCGGGCGAGCAGCGGCTCTCCAACTTCCTGCTCTGGCAGGCCGCCTATGCGGAGTTCGCCTTCATGCCCGTGCTGTGGCCCGATTTCGACGCCGGGCATTTCGCCGCTGCGCTGGCCGACTACGCGGCGCGCGAGCGGCGCTTCGGCGCGCGGCCCGGCTGATGGCGGGGCGCTGAGCGCGGTGGGCGCGCCGGTCGCGGGCCGCTGGGGCGACCTGCGCAAGCGGGCGCTGACCGCCTTCGTGCTGGGGCCCGCCGCGCTGGTCTGCATGTGGCTCGGCGGCTGGTGGTGGGCGGGGCTGATGGCCCTGTGCATCGGCGGGCTGGCCTGGGAATGGGTGCGGTTGCTGGGCGGCACGACCCGGGCGCTGCCGGGGGCGGCGGTGCCGCCCGTGGTGCTCGGGGCGGGGCTGCTCGCCTTCCTCGGCTGGCCGCTCGTGGGGCTGCTGCTGCTGCTGCCGGCCGGCGCGGTGCTGGCCCATGCCCTGGCGCGGCGCCAAGCCGGCCCGCGGCGCCTGCCGCCGCTCTGGCTCGGCTTCGGCGTGCTCTATGTCGGCTTGGCGGGCGTGGCGCTGATGGTGCTGCGCCAGGACGAGCAGGCGGGGCGGGAGAACGTGATCTTCCTCTTCCTCGTCGTCTGGGCCTGCGACATCTCGGCCTATCTGGCGGGGCGGCGCTTCGGGGGGGCGAAGCTCTGGCCCGCCATCTCGCCCAACAAGACCTGGGCGGGGGCGATCGGCGGCCTCGCCGGCGCGCTGTGCGTGGGGCTTCTCGCGGCCCTGGTCTTCTCCTCGGAGCTGGACCTCCCCAGGCTCGCGCTCATATCGCTGGCGCTGGCAGGGGCCGCGCAGGCGGGCGACCTTCTGGAAAGCTGGATCAAGCGGCGATTTGGGGTAAAGGACTCGTCAGGATTGATCCCCGGGCACGGCGGTCTGTTCGACCGGCTTGACAGCGTGCTGGCCGCAGCGCCGCTCGCGGCCCTGCTGGGGGCGCTGGCCGGCCCAGGGGTGCAGTTGTGGAGGTAGCTTTGGCTCACGCGCCGGTGCGCAGCATCACGGTCCTCGGCAGCACCGGCTCCATCGGCCGCAGCACCCTGGCCCTTCTGGAGGCCGCGCCGCCGGGGCGGTTCCGGGTCGAGGCGCTGGTGGCCGGCAAGGATGTGCCCACGCTGGCCGCCCAGGCCCGGGCCCATCGCGCCCGCCTCGCCGTGGTGGCCGACCTCGCGGCCGGCCCGGCCCTGGCCGAGGCGCTGGCCGGCACGGGCATCGAGACGGCCGCGGGCCCCGAGGCGGTGATCGCCGCCGCCGAGCGCCCCGCCGACTGGACCATGGCGGCCATCGTCGGCGCGGTGGGGCTGCGCAGCACCATGGCGGCGCTCCGGCGCGGCGGCACGCTCGCGCTCGCCAACAAGGAGAGCCTGGTCTGCGCCGGGCCGCTCGTGCTGGAGGCGGCCCGCGCATCGGGCGCCACGCTTCTGCCCGTGGATTCCGAGCACAACGCCATCTTCCAGGCGCTGATGAGCCGCGGGGCCGAGGGCTTTGCGGCGGTGGAGAAGATCATCCTCACCGCCTCGGGCGGGCCTTTCCGCGACTGGACGCTCGCGCAGATGGCCAAGGCAACGCCCGAGCAGGCGGTGCGCCACCCCGTCTGGTCCATGGGGGCGAAGATCAGCGTGGACAGCGCCACCATGTTCAACAAGGGGCTGGAGGTGATCGAGGCCGCGCGCCTCTTTCCCGTCCCGGCCGGGCGCATCGAGGTGCTGGTGCACCCGCAATCGGCGGTGCATGGCCTCGTGCAATACGCGGACGGCTCGCTGATCGCGCAGCTCGGCACGCCCGACATGCGCACGCCCATCGCCCATTGCCTGGCCTGGCCCGAGCGCATGGCCGTCCCGGTGGGGCGGCTCGATCTCGCCGCGCTCGGCCGGCTCGATTTCGCCCCGCCCGACCCCGCGCGCTTTCCCGCGCTGCGCCTGGTGCGCGAGGCGCTGGCCGCCGAGGGCGGCGCGCCCTGCGTGCTGAACGCGGCGAACGAGGTGGCGGTGGCGCTCTTCCTCGCCCGCCGCCTCGGCTTCCTCGACATCGCGGCGGTGGTGGAGGAGACGCTCGCCACCCTCGGCGCGGAGCCGGTGAGCGACCTCGCCTCGGTGCTCGATCTCGACGCCCGGGCGCGGCGCCACGCCGAGGGCTTCGCCGCGCGCCGGGCGGCGGCCTGAGGTTCCCCCCATGCTCGAGTTCCTCCCCGACGCGGCGCGCACCGTCCTGGCCTTCCTGGTGGTGCTGGGCGTGCTGATCTTCTTCCACGAGCTCGGCCACTACCTGGCCGCGCGCTGGCGCGGGGTGCATGTGGACGTGTTCTCCATCGGCTTCGGCCGGGCGCTGGCGAGCTGGACCGACCGGCAGGGCACGGAATGGCGCGTCGCGTGGATTCCGCTGGGCGGCTACGTGAAGCTGCACGGGCAGATTCCGCTCGGCGACATGCCGGAGCCGGAGGCCGAGAACCTCCGCCCCGGGCAGACCTTCCACGACAAGCCGGTGGGCGACCGCGCGATCATCGTCGCGGCCGGGCCCATCGCCAACTTCGTGCTGGCGGCGGTGCTCTTCGCCGGGCTCTACGCCACCCATGGCGTGCCGCGGGGGATGACGACGCTCTCCGCCGTCGCGCCCGGCTCCGCGGCCGAGCAGGCGGGGCTGCGGCCCGGCGATTCGCTGCTCGCCCTCGATGGCCAGCGCGTGACGCGCTTCGACCAGGTGCAGCGGCACATCCAGCCCCGCGCGGGCCAGCCCGTGGAGGTGCGGCTGGAGCGCGAGGGCCGGGAACTCACGCTGACCGTGGTGCCCGGGGTGCGGCCCGGCCCGGATGGCCAGCCGGTGGGGGTGCTCGGCGTGCAGGGCGGCCAGGGGCGTTTCGAGCGGCTGGACCCGCTGCGGGCCAGCGTCGCCGGCGTGGTCCAGGTCTGGGAGATGAGCGCGGCCACGCTGGCCGGGCTGTGGGAGATGATCACCGGCCAGCGCAGCGCGCGCGACCTGGGCGGGCCCATCCGCATCGCCGAGGTCTCGGGCGAGGCGGCGGGGCTCGGCCTCGTGCCGCTGGTGAACCTGATGGCGCTGCTCTCCATCAGCCTCGCGCTGCTGAACCTCTTTCCCATCCCGCTGCTGGACGGGGGGCACCTGCTCTTCTACGCGGCCGAGGCGCTGCGCGGCCGGCCGCTGCCGCCGCGCGCCATGGAGGCGGGGTTCCGCCTCGGCTTCGCCCTGCTGATCTGCCTCTTCGTCTTCGCCACCTGGAACGACATCGCCCATGGTGGTATCGACCGCTGAGTG
>JBKBSR010000232.1:0-5370 GCA_046291055.1 Roseococcus sp. | reverse complement strand
GCCCCCCCCCCCCGCGATCCAGACTGCCCATGGAAAGGCATCGAGCGGGGACAGGCAGGCGATGACGGCCCTCAGCGCCACGCATTTCGTGGGTGTCGGCGCCCGCAGCGAGCTGTTCCGGCTGAACACCGGCACGCTCGGCCTCGGCCCCTTCCTGGTGGAGGCGGGCCTCGGCGACGACTACGCGCTGGGCAACACGGGCGACGACACGCTGGCGGGCGGCGGCGGCGCGGATGTGCTGATCGGCGACGCGGGCGATGACGTGCTGCATGGCGACGACGCCGGCACGGAAGGCGCGCAGGACGGCGACGACCGCCTCTTCGGCGGCGCGGGCAACGACAGCCTGTTCGGCGGCGGCGGCCAGGACATGCTCTCCGGCGGCAGCGGCGACGACATCCTCGACGGCGGCAGCGGCGACGATGTGCTGCACGGCGGCCTCGGGGCGGATGTGCTGTTGGGCGGCGCGGGCAACGACATCCTGTGGGGCAACGGCAACAACGGCGGCAGCTTCACCGTGCGCTACGCCTGGGACGGCACGACCGACACCTACATCGGCCTGCCGCGCGTGGATGGCGAGGATGTGCCCGTCTCGGAGACCATCACGCCCGGCAGCCATGGCGACGACAACGCGCGGGACTGGCTCTACGGCGGCGCCGGCAATGATTTCGCGGTCGGCGAGGGCGGGGACGACGTGCTGTTCGGCGAGGATGGCGATGATCGGCTCTGGGGCGACGGCGTGCCCGGAAGCTGGCCCGCCTCCGGCGGCGTGGCGGGGAACGACGCGCTGTTCGGCGGCGCGGGCGACGACTACCTGCACGGCGGCGCGGGGATGGACTGGCTGGACGGCGGCGCGGGAATCGACACCGCCTCCTGGTATGATTCCCCGGCCGCGGTGGTCGTGTTCCTCAACCACGGCCTCGGCTTCGGCGGGGATGCGGAGGGCGACCGCCTCGTTTCCGTCGAGAAGATCGAGGGCAGCCGCTTCGCCGACTGGCTGGTGGGCGATGCCGGGGCGAACGAGCTGCGCGGCCTGGACGGGGACGACTGGCTCTTCGGCCTGGACGGCAACGACATCCTGCGCGGCGACCGCGACGGCGGCGATGCCTGGCATGGCTGGCCGCAATCCAACGACCAGCTCCTCGGCGGGCGCGGCAGCGACATCCTCTACGGCGGCATGGGCAACGACGTGTTCTGGTTCCGCCCGGAGGATTTCGAGACCGGCGTCTTCGACTACGTGATGGATTTCGGCGATCAGTTCGAAGTTTCCGGCGGGCACTGGACCTCCAACCGGCCGTGGAACTTCGACTACCTGCGCTTCGAGGGCCTGCGCGCGGATCAGCTCGTCTTCACCGACCACGCGGACTATGTGCAGATCTCCACCCTCGCCCAGGGCGGGAATGGCGGCGTCATCGTCTTCGGCATGACGGCGGCGAAGCTGGCCGACCAGCTCATCTTCGCCTGAAGGGCCCGCGGGGGGCCGCCCGTATCAGGGCAGCTCCAGCACGTTCTTCGCCAGGATGTTGCGCTGGATCTCGTTGGTGCCGCCGTAGATGGAGGTGGGCCGCGCCTGGATGTAGAGCGCGCCGGGGTTGAGGTGGCGGTTGCCCTCCATCGGGCCGAACAGCGCGGCGTTCTCGCCCGCCAGCTCCAGCGCCGTCTCGGTGATGCGCTGGAACAGCTCGGACTGGATCACCTTGAGCTGCGAGACATCGGCGCCCAGCGGCCGCCCCTGCTTCAGCACCGCCACGTAGCGCGCGTAGAGCGCCTTGAGATCCTCGAGGTCGGCGCGGTGGCGGGCGTAGCGCTCGAGGAAGAGCGGATCATCCGCCACGCCCATCTTCTCGGCGAGCTGGCGCAGCCTGGCGAGCGCATAGGCCGACTGGCGAGGCGAGCCGAGGTAGATGCGCTCGAAGGAGAGCAGCGCCTTCGCCATGTCCCAGCCCTTGTTGAGCTGGCCGACGAGATTCTCCTTGGGCACCTTCACGTTGTCGAGGAACACCTCGCAGAACTCGTCGTGCATCTCGAGGTTGACGATCGGGCGCACCGTGATCCCCGGGCTGGTCATGTCGGCCAGCAGGAAGGAGATGCCCTCCTGCTTCTTCGCCGCCTTGTCGGTGCGCACGAGCAGGAAGATCCAGTTCGCGTCCTGCGCCAGCGTGGTCCAGATCTTCTGGCCGTTGACGAGGTAGTGGTCGCCCATGTCCACCGCCTCGGTGCGCAGGCTCGCGAGGTCGGAGCCGCTGTTGGGCTCGGAATAGCCCTGGCACCAGATGTGCTCGCCCGTCAGGATCTTCGGCAGGAAGCGCCGCTTCTGCTCCTCCGTGCCATAGCGGATGACCAGGGGCCCCAGCATGATGATGCCGTGGTCGTTGCAGCGGGCGCAGCCCCAGCGCTCCAGCTCCTCGGTGAAGATGATCTGCTTTGCGGGCGAGAGGCCGAGGCCCCCGTATTCCCGCGGCCAGCCGGGGCAGAGCCAGCCCTTCTCGGCCAGCTTGAGATACCAGACCTTGTTCTCCTCCCAGTGCAGGCGTTTCGGGGGGTTGCGCAGTTCGGCCGGGTAGTTCGCCTCGATCCAGGCGCGGATGTGCAGGCGAAAGGCCTCGTCCGGCATGGCGTCGAGGTCGAGCGGTTCGCGGGGGGTGATGGCGTTCATCGGCTCAGCGCCCTGTGAAACTCGGCTTGCGCTTGGAGAGGAAGGCCTCGCGGCCTTCCTTGTGGTCCTCGGTGACGAAGAGCGCCGCCTGCCAGTCCGCCTCGCGCGCGAGCGCCCGCTCCAGCTCCTCGGCGAACCACTGCTTGGTGTAGGCGATGGGCAGCGGCGCCTCCTGCGCCAGCGCGCGCGCCTTCTCGAGCGCCACCTCCAGCGCCTTCCCCCTGGGCACCACATAGTCCACGAGGCCGATGCGCTGCGCCTCGGTGCCCAGATACTGCGTGTGGTGCAGCAGCATGTCCCGCGCGCGGCCCGCGCCGATGCGCGCGGGCAGGGTGGCGGGGAGCCCCATGTCGGCCATCAGGCCGATCTTGTGGAAGCCGGCCATGAAGCGCGCGTCGTCCGCCGCCACGATGGTGTCGCAGAGCAGCGCGAGCGAGAGCCCCGCACCCACCGCCCAGCCCTCCACCGCCGCCACCACGGGCAGGTTGCCGCGCGCCAGCAGCCGCACCAGCCGGTGGGTGCGCCGCATCCGCTCGCGCCCCTCATAGGCGTTGGCGATGTTCATGCCCGAGATGTCGCCGCCCGCGGAGAACACCCCCTCGCTGCCCGTCAGCACGATGGCGCGCGTGGCGCCGTCGGCGAAGGCGCGCTCCAGCGCCTGTTCGAGTTCCACGCGCAGCGGCACGGCCAGCGCGTTGCGCCGCGCCGGGTAGTCGAGGGTGAGGACCATGACCGGCCCCTCGCGCTCCTCGATGACGCGCATGCGCGCCGGGCTCTCCGCGCCGTCCATCAGGCGTCCTCCGTCTCGGGGGTCAGGGCGTGGAAGCGCCGGCGGTGCAGCGCCGCGCCGCCGAAGGCCGGCGCGAGCACCATCGCCCGGCGCAGGTAGAGCCCCACATCGTACTGGTCGGTGTAGCCGATGCCGCCATGCAGTTGCAGGCAGGCCTGCTGCACGAGCATCCCCGCCTCGCTCGCCCGCGCCTTGGCGCGGGAGACGAGGGCGCGCGCCGCATCGCCCGTCGCACCCGCGTCCAGCGCGGCCGCCGCCTGCTCCACCGCCGCGCGGGTCAGCGCCACCTGCATCTTCGCGTCCGCGGCCTTGTGCTGCAGCGCCTGGAAGCTGCCGATCACCTTGCCGAACTGCTGGCGCGTGCGGAGGTAGTCGAGCGTCATGGCGAAGGCGGCCTCCATGCCGCCGAGCAGCGCCGCCGCCGTCAGCAGCGCGGCGCGGTCCAGCCCCTCGGCGAGCGCCTCGCCGATGTCGTCGGCGATGTGGCTGCCCGGGCCGTGGCCCACGAAGGGTTCCGGCCGCACGGTGGAGAGGTGCCCGCCATCCTGCGTCGTCTCGTTCGTCACCTCCGTCATGTCGCGCACCAGAAGGTGCAGCGCCACGCGCCCGCCCTCGCGCACGGGCCAGAGGAAATGGCTGGCGCCTGCGCCCATCGGCACGAAGCGCCGCGCGCCCTCGGCGCTGGCCGCAAGCTCGAGCGTGTTCGCGCGGTCCTGCCAGGCGGTGAGCGCCACAGCCTCGCCGGCCAGCACGAGCGGCAGCACCGTCTCCTCGCCCGCCGCCGCCAGCAGATGCGCGGACAGCATGAGCGGGATCACCGGCTCGGGCGCGAGGGCGCGGCCCAGCTCCTCGGCCAGCGCCACCGCCTCGCCCATGCCGAGCCCCGCGCCGCCCGCCTCCTCCGGCACGGCGAGGCCGATCCAGCCTGCCTGGCCCATCTCGGCCAGCTTCGCAGGGTCGAAGCCCGGCTCGGCGAAGCGCAGCGCCCGCACGCGGGCGAGGCCCTCGCCCAGCAGCCCGCGCGCGCTGTCGCGGATCATGGCGATGCTCTCGAGGCGCTCCTCCTCGAAGGGCGCGATGCCGGCGGCGCTCATTCCCGGCCCCTCAGGCCCTGGTGTGCAGCGTGGCGCCGCTGCGCGCCTGCAGCTCCTCGAGGCTCATGCCCTCCACGATGTCGCGCACCACGAAGCCGAGACCGGGGACGATGTCGAGCACCGCGAGGTTGGTGTAGACGCGGCTGACATTGCCGAGAGCCGTCAGCGGATAGCCGCAGCGCCGCACGATCTTGGGGCGGCCGTCCTTGGTCTGGTGCTCCATCACCACCCACAGGCGCTTGGCGCCGGCGGCGAGGTCCATCGCGCCGCCCACGGCGGGGGCGGTGTCGTTCTCGCTGGTGGCCCAGTTCGCGAGGTCCCCGTTCTCGGCCACTTCGAAGCCGCCGAGCACGCAGAGGTCGATGTGCCCGCCGCGGATCATCGCGAAGCTGTCGGCATGGTGGCAGAAGGAACCGCCGGGCCGCAGCGTCACCATCTGCTTGCCCGCGTTGATCAGCCAGGGATCCTCGCGGCCCTTCTCCGGCGCGGGGCCCATGCCGAGCACCCCGTTTTCCGACTGGAAGATGACCTCGCGCTCCAGCGGCACATGGTCGGCAATGAGGGTGGGGATGCCGATGCCCAGGTTGACGACCCAGCCCTCGGGGATGTCGGCGGCGGCCTTCGCGGCCATCTGGGCGCGGGTGTAGGGCGTCATGGCGATATCCTCCGGACGAGGCCGGAGGGTAGGCCCGCCCGCGCGCGGGGTCCAGGCCCGCTAGGGTCTGTACCCAATTGACGTAGGTGCGTCGCGGTGATTCACCCTGCCAAACGGCGGGGGATGGACGGTGTCGCGCCTGTTCTGGCTGAGCGACGTGCAGTGGGCGGCGATCGAG
>JBKBSR010000231.1:0-5399 GCA_046291055.1 Roseococcus sp. | reverse complement strand
CCCAACCCATCACCACCAAACCAGCACCATCAGTCAGCACCAGCCGTCATCACATCACAAAAAAAACACACCAAACGCGCGTACCACTCCACTGCATGATCAGATGCAATTGTGAAACAGCGAGGAAGTCGCCTTCCTTCCGGGAAGACGCCGCGCCGCCTCGGGGGCGACGCCGCCTCTTCACCGTCCCGCCAGGAGCGTCGCCCCGTGGCGTGGGGGCGCCTTCTACGCAGAGGGCGCCCCCCTGTAAACCCTGGCGGCATGCCAGGGAGGCATGGCGGCTATGCCGCCGCCTCCGCCAGCTTCTCCTCCGAGACGCGCAGTTCCAGCCCGTCGGGCGAGGCGTCCACGACCACCGTGTCCCCAGGCTTCACCGAGCCCTCGAGCAGCATGCCGGCCAGCCGATCCTGCACATGCCGCTGGATCACCCGGCGCAACGGCCGCGCCCCATAGACCGGGTCGTAGCCGGCCTCGGACAGCCACTCCACGGCCGCGTCCGTCAGGCGCACCGCGATCTGCCGGTCCTCCAGCAGGCGGCGCAGCCGGCCGAACTGGATCTGCACGATCGCCCCCATGTCCTCCCGGGCGAGCCGTCGGAAGAGGACGATCTCATCCAGGCGGTTCAGGAACTCCGGCCGGAACCGCTCGCGCACCGCACGCATCACGGCGGGGCGCGCCTCCTCCACATCCGCCCCGTCGGGCAGATCGGCGATGGCCTGGGCGCCGAGGTTGCTCGTCAACACGATGATCGTGTTGCGGAAATCCACCGTCCGCCCCTGCCCGTCGGTCAGCCGCCCGTCGTCGAGCACCTGGAGCAGCACGTTGAACACGTCCTCGTGCGCCTTCTCCACCTCGTCGAAGAGCACCACCTGGTAGGGCCGGCGGCGGACCGCCTCCGTCAGCGCGCCACCCTCCTCGTAGCCGACATAGCCCGGCGGGGCGCCGATCAGGCGCGAGACGGCGTGCTTCTCCATGAACTCGCTCATGTCGATGCGCGTCATCGCCCGCTCGTCGTCGAACAGGAAGGCCGCGACCGCCTTGACGAGCTCCGTCTTGCCCACGCCGGTGGGCCCGAGGAAGAGGAAGCTGCCGATGGGCCGGCTCGGATCCTGCAAGCCCGCACGGGCGCGGCGCACCGCCTTGCTGACGGCCTCCAGCGCCTCCTCCTGGCCGACGACGCGCCGGCGCAGTTCCTCCTCCATCCGCAGCAGCTTCGCGCGCTCGCCCTCCAGCATCTTCTCGACGGGGATGCCGGTCCAGCGGCTCACCACCGCGGCGATGCCCTCCTCGGTCACCGCCTCGTTGACGAGCTTCGCGCCGCCCGCCGCCGCCTCGGCGAGCTTCTTCTCGAGCGCGGGAATGGTGCCGTAGCGCAGCTCGGCCGCCCGGTTCAGGTCGCCCCGGCGTTCGGCCAGCTCCTGCTCGGTACGCGCGGCGTCGAGCTGCTCCTTCAGCTTCTGGCTCTCCACCACGCGGCCCTTCTCGGCCTCCCAGGCCGCCGTCATCTCGGCGGATTTCTCCTCGAGCTCCGCCACCTCGCGCTCCAGCCGCGCCAGCCGCTCTTTCGAGGCGGCGTCCTCCTCGCGCTTCAGCGCCTCCCGCTCGATCTTGAGCTGCAGCAGGCGCCGGTCGAGCTCGTCCAGCTCCTCGGGCTTGCTGTCCACCTGCATGCGCAGCCGGCTCGCCGCCTCGTCCACCAGGTCGATCGCCTTGTCGGGCAGGAAGCGGTCGGTGATGTATCGGTTGGACAGCGTGGCCGCCGCGACCAGCGCGCCGTCGGTGATGCGCACGCCGTGGTGCAGCTCGTACTTCTCGCGGATGCCGCGCAGGATGGAGATGGTGTCCTCCACGCTCGGCTCGCCCACGAAGACGGGCTGGAAGCGCCGCGCCAGCGCCGCGTCCTTCTCGATGTGCTTGCGGTACTCGTCGAGGGTGGTGGCGCCGATGCAGTGCAGCTCGCCGCGCGCGAGCGCGGGCTTGAGCAGGTTCGAGGCGTCCATCGCGCCGTCGGCCTTGCCCGCGCCCACCAGAGTGTGCAGCTCGTCGATGAACAGGATGATCCCGCCCTCGGCGCTCTCCACCTCCTTCAGCACGCCCTTCAGGCGCTCCTCGAACTCGCCGCGATACTTGGCGCCGGCCACCATGGCGCCGAGGTCGAGCGCCATCACGCGCTTGTCCTTCAGCGCCTCGGGCACGTCGCCCTTGGCCACGCGCAGCGCCAGCCCCTCGACGATGGCGGTCTTGCCCACGCCGGGCTCGCCGATCAGCACCGGGTTGTTCTTGGTGCGCCGCGCCAGCACCTGGATGGTGCGGCGGATCTCCTCGTCGCGGCCGATCACCGGATCGAGCTTGCCGTTGCGCGCCGCCTCGGTGATGTCGCGCGCGTATTTCTTCAGCGCGTCGAAGCTCTCCTCGGCGTTGGGCGCGTCCACGCGACGGCCCTTGCGCAGCCGCGCGATCGCTTCCTCGAGCTTCGCCGCCGTCACCCGCCCCGCCTGCAGCGCCTTCTGCGCGCCGCTCGCCGTCTGCGCGAGGCCGAGCAGCATGCGGTCCTGCGCCACATAGGCGTCGCCGGCCTTCTGGGCGGATTGCTGGGCCGCGTCCAGCGCGCGCACGAACTCGGGCGTCGCGCCGGGCTGGCCCGCGCCCCCGCCCTGCACCGCGGGCAGCTTCGCGAGCTCCGCCGCCACCGCCGCCTTCACGGCCGCCGCATCGCCGCCCGCGGCGGCGATCAGCCCCGAGGCCGCGCCCTGCTCGTCGTCCAGCAGCGCCTTGAGCAGATGCTCGGGCGTCAGCCGCTGGTGGTATTCGCGGATGGCGATGGTCTGCGCCGCCTGGATGAAGCCGCGGGCGCGCTCGGTGAATTTCTCGATGTCCATTCCTGTCCCTCCATGAGGCGACGTGAGAGGCCGCACCCCCGATCGGGCGGGGCGGCTTGAGCAGAGTGTGGGAACTCTGCCACAGTCGGTTCAAGAGGTTTCGAGCCGTGAGCCATGCGCGTCGAGCACATCTACCGCTACCCGGTGAAGGGGTTCTCGGCCGAGGCCCTGGAGGAGGTGGTCCTCTCCCCCGGCCAATGCCTGCCGCATGATCGGCGCTTCGCGCTGGCGCAGGGCGATTCGCCCTTCGATCCGGCCACGCCGGCCTGGATGCGCAAGACGAACTTCGCCTGCCTGATGGCGAATGCGCGGCTGGCGCGCATCCACACCGCCTTCGACCCGCACAGCGGCCAGCTCGCGCTTCGCCTGCCGGACGGCCCCCCGCTGGTGGCCGACATCCGCAGCCCGGCGGGCCGCGCGCTGGTGGAGGATGTGCTGACCGCCTTCCTGGGCGAGGAGGCGCGCGGGCGGCTGCGCTTCGTCGAGGCGGCGGGCCACAACTTCACCGACATCCCGCAGAAATCCGTCTCCATCATCTCGCTCGCCAGCCTCGCAGCGCTGGAGCGCGCGCACGGCATGCGGCTCGATCCCCTGCGGTTCCGGGCGAACATCTACATCTCGGGCGGGCCGGAATGGGGCGATTTCGCCCTGCTCGGGCAGGAGATCCAGCTCGGCGCGGCGCGCCTGCGGGTCTGGAAGCGCATCGTCCGCTGCCCGGCCACCGAGGTGAACCCGGAGACGGGCGAACGCGACGCCGCGCCCCCGCGCGTGCTGCGCGAGTCCTTCGGCCACGCGGATCTGGGCGTGCAGGCGGAGGTGCTCGAGGGCGGGCGCGTGGCGCTCGGCGATGCGCTCGAACCCCTCGCCCCCGCCTGAGCTCGCGCTGGTGCTGGCCGTGGATGTCTCGGCCAGCGTGGACCATGACGAGTTCGGCCTGATGGTGGAGGGTCTCGCCATGGCCTGGCGGGATGCGCGGCTGCACGCGGCATTGCCCGCCCATGGGCTGGCGGCGGCCGTGCTGTTCTGGTCCGAGGCGCAGGAGGTGGCGCTGCCCTGGCGGCGCATCGGCGGGCCCGACGAAGACGAGAAGATGGCCGAGGCGCTCTCCGCCCCCCCGCCCCTTCCCGCCGCGGGCGCCACCGCCCTCGGCGAGGCGCTGGCCGCCTCGCTTCGCCTGCTCGCCGCCTGCCCCTGGCCCGCGCGCCGCGCGGCGGTGGACGTCTCGGGCGACGGGCGCAGCAACCGCGGCCGCCCGCCCCGCCCATTCCGCGACCTCGCCGCCGCCTCGGGCGTCACGATCAACGCGCTGGCCGTGCTGGACGAGGAGCCGGATCTGCTCGGCTACATGGAGGAGGAGGTGATCGGCGGCCCCGGCGCCTTCGCCATGGCCTGCCCCGACTACGCCGCCTTCACCGAGGCCATGCTGCGCAAGCTGCTGCGCGAGATCGCCCCCGCCCCGCCGGGCATCGCCTGAGACGGCCGCGCCCCCTGGTCAGAACGGCGCGCGCGCGTATGGTGCGCCCCCTTCCAGCGAGGACACCACCATGCGCCCATCCGGCCGCGCCGCCGACGCGCTGCGCCCCATCCGCATCGAGACCGGCGTCGCCCGCCACGCCGAGGGCTCCTGCCTCATCCGCATGGGCGGGACCGAGGTGCTCTGCGCCGCCAGCGTCGAGGGCCGGGTGCCGCCCTTCCTGCGCAACCAGGGCATCGGCTGGGTCACGGCCGAATACGGCATGCTGCCTCGCGCCACCCACACCCGCGGCGAGCGCGAAGCCGCGCGCGGCAAGCAGTCCGGCCGCACCCAGGAGATCCAGCGCCTGATCGGCCGCGCCCTGCGCGCGGTGGTGGACCGCAAGGCCATGGGCGAGATGACCGTGACCCTCGACTGCGACGTGATCAACGCCGATGGCGGCACGCGCTGCGCCGCCATCACCGGCGCCTGGGTGGCGCTTCACCTCGCCTTCCAGCACTGCGTGCGCAACAACATCATGAGCGCGGTGCCGCTCGCCGACCATGTGGCCGCCGTCTCCTGCGGGATCAGCCAGGGCGAGGCGATCCTCGACCTCGACTACGCCGAGGACAGCACGGCCGAGGCGGACGCCAACTTCGTGCTGACCGGATCGGGCGCGCTGGTCGAGGTCCAGGCCACCGCCGAGGGGGCGGTGTTCAGCGAGGCGCAGTTCCTCGCCATGCTCGACCTCGCGCGCGACGGCGTGGCGCAGCTCGTCGCGCGGCAGAAGGCGGCGGTGGGGCTGTGACGCATCGCCGGCTCGCGCCCGGGCGGCTGGTGCTGGCCAGCCACAATGCCGGAAAGCTGCGCGAGTTCGCCGCGCTGCTCGCGCCCCATGGGCTGGAGCTCGTCTCGGCGAAGGCGCTCGGCCTGCCCGAACCGGCGGAGACGGGCAGCACCTTCCTCGAGAACGCGCGCATCAAGGCGCTGGCCGCCGCGCGGGCAACCGGTCTGCCCGCCCTGGCCGACGACAGCGGCTGCGAGGTGGCCGCCCTGGGCGGCGCGCC
>JBKBSR010000230.1:0-5400 GCA_046291055.1 Roseococcus sp. | reverse complement strand
GGCGAGGCGCTGCGCCGCCGCCGCCGGCATCCGCGCGGGGCCGAGCAGGCCGAACCAGTTCGCGGCCTCCACCGGCGTGCCGAGCTCGGCCATGGTGGGCACCTGCGGCAGCAGCGGGATGCGCTCGTTCGCACCGAGGCCGAGGATCTTCGCGCGCCCGTCGCGGGCGATGGCCTCGGCGGGGCCGGCGTTGAGGAACATCACGTCCACCTGGCCGCCGAGCAGCGCGGTGCTGGCGGGCGCGGCGCCGGTGAAGGGCACGTGCAGCATCTCGATGCGCGTCTGCTTCATCAGCCGCTCCATCGCGAGATGCGAGGTGCTGCCGATGCCCCAGGAGGCGTAGCTGAGGCCGCCCGCCCGCGCCCGCGCGAGCGCCAGGAAGGCCTGCAGCGAATCCACGCCGAGGTTGGGCCGCGTGATCAGCACGAAGGGGCCGCGCGCGAACACCGTGACCGGGGTGAAATCCGCCACCGCGTCGTAGGCGAGGCGGGGATAGACCAGCGGATTGATGGCGTGCGTCTCGGCATTGGCGAGGATGAGCGTGTGGCCGTCCGGCGCGGCGCGCGCCACCGCCTGGGTGCCCACCGCGCCGTTGGCGCCGGCGCGGTTCTCGATCACCACGGGCTGGCCGAGCGGGCCCGCCATGGCGGGCGCGACGGCGCGCATGAGCACATCCGCAAGCCCGCCCGCATTCCAGGGCACGATCACGCGGATCGGCTGGTCGGGAAAGGCGAGGGCGGGGGTGGCGAGCGGCAGCAGGGCGCCGGCGCCGAGCAGCGCGCGGCGGGTGGCGGAGGCCTTCATGGATGTTCCTTCCCTGGTGGACGCGCCCCGCCGGTTGCTCCGCGGGGCCGTGTTACCGATCCCAAATCCGGCCGCCCGTGTCAACGCGAAGCGCCTCCACGCGCGGCGCGTCAGCCCGCGGGCGGAACGTCGAGGCGCACTGCGATGCCCTCGAGCTCCGGCCGCGGGGCGGGGTAGCGCCGCATCACCAGCGGATCATGGCCGGGAACGATGTGCGCCTCGCTCTCGGCGACCGCGCGCAGCCGGTCGAAGCCCTCCAGCATCTCGCCCACATGGAAGGCGGTGCTGAAGGGGCGTCCCTGCTCCATGTTGGCGTAGAAATGGGTGACGTCGGAGGCGAGCACCACCCGCCCGCGCGCCGTCTCCACCGACACGAACTGCAGCCCCGCCGAGTGCCCGCCGGTGGGATGCAGGCGCAGCCCCGGCCAGGGCTCCACCACGCCGTCGTGGAAGGCGACGCGCCCGGCGAAGTTCATCCGCACGATGCCGACCACATCCTCGACCTCGAAGGAATGGGCGAGGTGGCGGTGGCGCATGTAGCGGCCGGTCGCGTAGTGCAGCTCCGGCTCGCGCAGATGGAAGCGCGCCTTGGGAAAGAGGTGGAAGCTGCCGACATGGTCGTAGTGGAGGTGGGTCAGCACCACGTCCTCCACCGCATCGGGCTCGATGCCCAGAAGGCGCAGCGAGGCCACGGGGCAGCGCAGCCATTCGCGCCGTCGCTTCGCCGCCACCTCCTCGGTGAAGCCCGTGTCCACCACCACGGCGCGGCCCTCGCGCACGCAGGCCCAGACGAAATAGTCCATGGGCATCGGCCCGTCATGCGGGTCGCCGCCGATGAAATGCGCGGCCGCCGTGGCGTCGCGTCGCGCGTAGCGCAGGGCGAAGACCTCCCAGCTCATGCGCCGCGCGCCTCCAGCACCTCGGTCAGCACCTGCGCGGCGCTCATCGCCGCCGGCCAGCCCGCGTAGAAGGCGAGGTGGGTGATGGCGCCGGCGATCTCCTCGGCCGTGAGGCCGTTCTCCAGCGCGCGGCCGATATGGACCTTGAGCTGCTCGGGCCGGTAGGTGGCGGCGAGCGCGACGACGGTGACGAGGCTGCGGTCGCGCTTCGAGAGGTCGGTGCGCTCCCAAAGGTCGCGGTACACGACCTCCTCGGTGTAGGCCACCAGGGCGGGCACGGCCTTGCGCACGCGCTCGCGCTGCGCGGATGCGGGAATGGGCTTGTCCATCGCGTTTCCTCCGTCGGCGCAGCCTAGGCAAGCCGATCCCGTGGGGCAACCTGCATGTTATCGGAAACATGAATCCTTTGCGATCCATGGCGCGCCGTGGCAGGCTCGGCCGGCAGGCACGCAGCAAGGGAGGACATCCATGATCGCCCGCCGCGCGGCGCTGGCCGCCGCGTTCGCCGCCCCTCTGGCCGCGGCGCCCGCCCTGCGCGCGCAGGGATTCCCGCAGCGCAACCTCGTCATCATCGTGCCCGCGGCGCCGGGCGGCACGCTGGACGCGCTGGCGCGCTTCTTCGCCCAGGCCATGGGGCCGAAGCTCGGGCGAAGCGTGGTCGTGGAGAACGTCACCGGCGCGGGCGGCCTGGTCGGGCTGCAGCGGCTGATGCGCAGCGAGGCCGACGGGCACACGCTGCTGTTCGGCAACATGGGCGTGATGGCCGCCTTCCTCGCGCTCAATCCGCAGGCCGGCTACGATCCGCGGCGGGATCTGGCGCCCGTCGGCCTCGCCGCGCATGTGCCGATGGTGATCGCCGCCAGCCCGCAGAGCGGCGTGCGCGACCTCGCCAGCCTGCTCAGCCGCATCCGCGAGCGCGGCGACCGCGCGACCTTCGGCACGGCGGGGCTCGGCACCACCAGCCATCTCGCGCCCGCGCTGCTGCTGCATCTGGCCGGTCTGCAGGCCACGCTCGTCTCCTATCGCGGCGCGGGGCCGGCGATGAACGACCTCGCGGCCGGCGTGGTGGACGCGGTGATCGACCAGACCGTGACCATGATCCCCGCCCATCGCGGCGGCACGGCGGTGGCGCTCGCCGTCAGCGGGCCGCGGCGCGCGGCGGGAATCCCCGATGTGCCCACCTTCGCGGAAGCCGGGATGCCGCAGTTCGACCTGGTGGTGTGGAACGCCTTCGCCGCGCCGCGCGGCACGCCCGCGCCGCTGCTGCGGCGCCTGGCCGCCGCCGTCGAGGCCGCGCTCGGCGATGCGGAGCTGCAGCGCCGGCTGGAGGGCCTCGCCGCCGTCCCGCCCGCCGCGGAGGAGCGCGGGCCCGAGGCGCTCGGGCGCCTGATCGCGGCGGAGACGGAGCGCTGGCTGCGCGTGGTGCGCGAGACGGGAATGGCGGTGAACTGAGCGCGCGCGGCGCTCAGCCCCCGGGCGCGCCGCCGATCCGCACGCCCGCCCACTGCTCCACCACCTTCGCCACCGAGGTGAAGTCGCTCTCCGGGCCGAACTGCGCGGCGGTGACGGCCAGCATCTGCCGCACCGCGCTGCCCACCACCATGGGCACGCCCATCGCCTCGGCCTCGTCCACGCAGAGGCGCACATCCTTGTGCGAGAGGCCGGTGGCGAAGCCGAAGTCGAAGCTGCGCGGGATGATGGCGCGCGGGAACTTGTCCTGGGTGGCGCTGTTGCGGCCGGAGGAGGCGTTGATCACCTCGCACATCAGCGAGGGGTCGAGCCCCGCCTTCACCCCCATCGCGATCGCCTCGGAGGAGACGACGAGGGTGGCCGCGGCCAGCAGGTTGTTGCACAGCTTCATCACCTGCGCCGCGCCCGGCCGCTCGCCGCAGAAGAAGGGGCGGCCCATCACCTTGAGCAGGGGTTCGAGCTGCTCGAAGGCCGGGCGCGGGCCGGAGACCATGACCGCGAGCGTCCCCGCCGCCGCGCCGGCCTTGCCGCCGCTGACCGGCGCATCCAGCACGGCGCGGCCGGCGGCGGCGAAGGCCTCGGCCATCTCGCCCGCCACGCGGGGGCCGGTGGTGGAGAAATCCACCAGGGTGCGGGCGCGCTGCCCCTCGATCACCCCGCCCGGACCCAGCGCCACCTCCCGCACGATGGCGGGGGTGGGCAGGCTGAGCAGCACCACATCGGCGCGGTCCGCCACCTCGCGCGCGCTGGCGGCGGCCTCGGCGCCCTTCGCGACCAGCGCGGCCACCGCCGCGGGGTTGCGGTCATGCACCACGAGGCGATGCCCCGCATCCAGCAGCCGCCCCGCCATGGGCCGCCCCATTTGGCCGAGCCCCACGAAGCCGATCACCTGGTCCGTCATGCGCGCCTCCCTCGCTCGGCTTGCATGATAACGATATCATCCCGAGCGCCAAGCGGGGCGCGTCAGGTGCTGGCGCGCTGGATGATCTCGAAGCGCAGATCCACCGTGGCGGGGCCGGACTGGCGGCCGGAAAGGCGTTCCAGCAGCATCTCTGCCGAGCGCACGCCGATCTCGTGGCGCGGCAGGCGCAGCGTCGTCACCGGCGGGTTGAGATGGGCCAGAAGGTCTATGTGGTCGAAGGCGGCGATGGCCACATCGCCCGGCACCGACCATCCGCGC
Organism: Roseococcus sp.; assembly: GCA_046291055.1. GTDB lineage: Bacteria > Pseudomonadota > Alphaproteobacteria > Acetobacterales > Acetobacteraceae > Roseococcus. Next base: position 1,047 of record JBKBSR010000230.1, on the reverse strand, counting down.
CGCTGGCACTCGAGCACCGCGCCGACGGCGAGCACATCGCCGGCGAAGAACACCGCATCGGGGCGGCGGGGGCGCTCCATCAGCCGCACCAGCGCCTCGGCGCCGGAGGCGAGGCCGGGCGGCATCTCCAGCATGAGCGCGGGGTCCACGGCGCGGCGCAGCTCCGCCAGCGCGGCGCGGTAGCCGGCCTGCCGGTCGCGCGAGCGCTGGTTGGCGGCGGCCGGCAGCGTCACCAGCGCGATCCGCCGGTAGCCGAGCCGCGCGAGGTGGCGCGTCATCATCCGCGCCGCCTCGTGGTTGGAGTAGGACACCACCATGTCGAGCGGCGTGGGCGTCAGCGTGCCGTTCTCCACCACCGGCACGCCGGCGCGGCGGATCAGCCGCACCGCCTCCTCGGTATGCAGCGTGTCGTGCAGGATCAGCCCCGCCACGCGCTGCTCGAGGAAGGCGCGGATCGCCGCCTCCTCCTTCTCCGGCCCGTAGCCGGATTCGGCGATCATCAGGTGGTGCCCGGCTCGGCGCAGCACGTCCGAGACGCCCTTCACCGTCGCGGCGAACAGCGAGTTCTCGATGGAGGGCAGCACCAGCCCCACCATGTTCGACCGGCGCGAGGACAGGCTGCCCGCGAGGCGGTTGGGCACATAGCCCACGGCCTGCACCGCCTCGGCCACGCGCTGGCGCACCTCGGGCGAGACGCGCTCGGGCGCGTTCAGCGCGCGCGAGACGGTCATGGTCGAGACCTGCGCGGCGCGCGCCACGTCGCGCATCCGCACGGCGCGGCCCGGTGAATCCTCCATGCCTTCCCCGCTATTCGCCCCGGATGCGCGCCTCTCGCACCACCCGGCCGATCTTGTCCACCTCGGCGCGCATGAAGGCGCCGAAGGCCTCGGCGGGGCCGCCCACCACCTCCGCCCCCATGTCGAGCAGCCGCGCGCGCTCCTCCGGATCGGCGATGATGGCGTTGAAGGCGGCGTTCAGCCGCTGCACCGCCGCGGGGGCCATGCCGGCGGGGCCGAGGCAGCCATACCATTCCACGATGTCGAAGCC
>JBKBSR010000229.1:0-5456 GCA_046291055.1 Roseococcus sp. | reverse complement strand
GACGCGGCAGGACCGGGTGGAAATCCAGTGGATCGTCTCGCGCCGCGACGGGCAGGAGCTCGGGCGCGTGGTGCAGATCAACGAGGTGCCGGCGGGCGTCCTGCAGCGCTTCTGGGGCGATGTCGCCTATGCCGCGGCGCAGGAAGCGGCGGGCGGCGTGCAGCAGGTGATCCGCAACGCCGGCAGCCCTGCCCGGCCATGAGGGCGCGGGGGCGCGCGTTTACAGCCCGCGGCGCGGCGGCTATCGCTGCGCCGCCGACAGTGTGGGGTGATCCGGCCCGATGAAGATCGTCGCCTGCAACAGCAACCTCCCGCTCGCCCGGGCGGTGGCCGACACGCTGGGAATCCCGCTGACCAAGGCCTCGGTGCGCCGCTTCGCGGACATGGAGGTGTTCGTCGAGATCCAGGAGAACATCCGCGGCGAGGATGTCTTCGTCATCCAGTCCACCAGCTTCCCGGCGAACGACCACCTGATGGAGCTGCTGATCACGCTGGACGCGCTGCGCCGGTCCTCGGCGCGGCGCGTCACCGCCGTGATCCCCTATTTCGGCTACGCCCGGCAGGACCGCAAATCCGGTCCGCGCACGCCCATCTCGGCCAAGCTGGTGGCGAACCTGATCACCCAGGCCGGCGCCGACCGCGTGCTGACGCTCGACCTGCACGCCGGCCAGATCCAGGGCTTCTTCGACATCCCGGTGGACAACCTCTACGCCGCCCCCCTCTTCTCGCGCGACATCCAGGAGCGCCACGCTGGGCGGGAGCTGATGGTGGTCAGCCCCGACGTGGGCGGGGTGGTGCGCGCCCGCGCCATCGCCCAGCGCCTGCACACCGACCTCGCGATCATCGACAAGCGCCGCCCCCAGGCCGGCGTCTCGGAGGTGATGAACGTGATCGGCGACGTGGAGGGCCGCGACTGCATCATCGTGGACGACATCATCGACAGCGGCGGCACCCACTGCAACGCGGCCGAGGCGCTGATGAAGCACGGCGCGCGCTCGGTGCTGTGCTACGTCACGCACGGCGTCTTCTCGGGCGGGGCGGTGGCGCGGGTGACGGCCGCCCCCATCGAGATGATGACGGTGACCGACAGCATCGCCGCCACCGAGGCGGTGCAGGCCGCCCCCAACATCCGCCAGCTCCCCATCGCGCCGCTGCTCGCCGAGGCGATGCGGCGCATCAGCGAGGAGAGCTCCGTCTCCTCGCTCTTCTGCTGAATCCAGGGAAAGGGAACGCGCCCATGAAGCTGCACTACTCGCCCGGCGCCTGCTCGCTCGGCATCCATCTGCTGCTCGAGGAGACGGGCGCGCCCTTTGAGGCGGTGCTGACCAACCTGCGCGAGGGCGCGCAGTTCAAGCCGGAGTTCACCAGCCTCAACCCCAAATCCAAGGTGCCCACCCTGGTGCGCGACGACGGCTCGGTGCTGACCGAGTTCACCGCCATCGCCTGGTGGATCGCGGCCTCCTTCCCCGAAGCGAAGCTGATGCCCGCCACCATCGAGGGCGTGGCCCGCGCGCTGGAGGCGACGGACTACGCGGTGGCCACCATCCACATGCAGGGCTTCAGCCGCATCTTCCGCCCCGGCAACTTCGCCCCCTCCGAGGCGGACCACGAGGCGGTGAAGGCCCGCGGCATGGAGATCTTCCAGAAGGGCCTCGCGGTGATGGACAAGTGCCTGGAGGGCCGCGACTACGTGGCCGGGGATTTCAGCTTCGGCGACGCGGGGCTGTTCTACGTGAGCTTCTGGGGCGCAACCCGCCTCAACCTCGAGCTGCCGCGCAACGTCGCGGGGCATTTCGCGCGGATGAAGGCGCGGCCCGCCACGCAGCGCGCCATGGCGCGCGAGGGGCTGGCCTGAGCATGGCGGCGCATGGCGCGGAGGGGCCGGCCATGCGCCAGGACGGCGGCGCGGGCCGGGCGCTGACGCTGCACGTCGCCACACGCAGCTCCAGCCTCGCCGCCCGGCTCGCCCTCGCGCTCTCGGGCCTGCCGGCCGAGGTGCGGGCCTGGAAGCTGCGCGCGGGCGAACACCTCACACCCGAGTTCGCCGCGATCAACCCCAAGCGCCAGGTGCCGGTGCTGGTGCTGCCCGACGGCGCGGCCATCACCGAGACCCCGGCCATCCTGATGGCGATCGGCGAGATGGCCCCCGCATCGGGCCTGCTGCCCGAGGCCGCGCCGGCGCGCTGGCAGGTGATGGAGTGGCTCTCCTGGGCGGCCTGGACCATCCCCTCCTGCTTCCAGCCCGGCTTCATGCCTGCGCGCTTCGGCCCGCCGCCGGCCGAGGCGGGCATCCGCGAGACGGCGCTGAAGAAGGCCGAGGCGGCGCTCGCGCACATGTCGCAGGCGCTCGGCGCGCGCGCCTGGTTCCTGGGCGAGGGCGTGACGCTGGCCGACTGCCACCTCGCCATGGTCACGGTGTTCGGCGGCTTCCTGAACATCGCGCCCCCCGACAACCTGATGGCGCACCGCCGCCGCCTCTTCGCCCTGCCGGCCCTGGCGCCGACGCTGCAGGCGGAGGGTTTCGCCGCATGAGCCACGATCCCCCGCGCCTCAACCCGGTTCCCTTCTGGTTCCTCCGCCACGGCGAGACGGACTGGAACGCCCGGGGCCTCTCGCAGGGCACGACCGACATCCCGCTGAACGCCACGGGCCACGCCCAGGCGCGGCGCGCGGCGCGCACGCTCGCGGGGGTGGAGATCGCCGCCATCGTGGCCTCCCCGCTCATGCGTGCGCGCGTCACCGCCGAGATCGTGGCCGAGACGCTGCGCCTGCCCGTGCGCCTCGACCCCGAGCTGCGCGAGGTGGAGTTCGGCGTGCAGGAAGGCCAGCCCATGGGCGAGTGGTACGACGACTGGATCGCGGGCGGCTTCACGCCCGAGGGCGCGGAGAGCTTCGCGGCGCTGCGCGCCCGCGCCGTGCGCGCCATCAACCGCGCCACCGCCCTGCCGGGCCCGGTGCTGGTGGTGGCGCATGGGGCGCTGTGGCGCGCCTTCCGCCAGGCGGCCGGGCTGCCCGCCAATGTCCGCACCCCCAACGCCCTCCCGCTGCGCGCCGAGCCCGGCGCGGAGGCCTGGACGCTGACCGCCCTCGAGCTCGCCCCGGAGAGCTGACCCATGGCGCGCGCCGAACCCGGCTGGCAGATCATCCGCGGCGGGCGGCTCGCTGACCCCGCCGCCCGCCGCGCCGCCCCGGCCGAAATCCTGATCGAGGACGGGGTGATCCGCGCCGTGGGCGCGGGCCTCGCCGCGCCCGAGGGCGCGCGGGTGGTGGAGGCGACGGGCTTCCTGCTGCACCCCGGCCTCGTCAACGCGCACACCCATGGCCATGGCGGGCTCGGCCGCGGCCAGGGCGACCGCTGGACGCTCGAGCTGCTTCTCGCCTCCGCCCCCTGGGTGGGCGGCTCGCGCAGCCTCGCGGACAAGCGGCTCTCGGCGCTGCTCTGCGCGGCCGAGATGGTGCAGAAGGGCTGCACCGCCGCCTATGACCTCTACACCGAGCTGCCGCTGCCCACGCGCGAGGGGCTGGACGCGGTGGCCGACGCCTACGACACGCTCGGCATGCGCGCCGTGATCGCGCCGATGGTGGCCGACCTCACGCTCTACGAGGCCATCCCTGGCCTGATGGACGCGCTGCCCGAGGCGCTGCGGCGCGAGGCGGAGAGGCTGCGGCTGCGCCCGGCGGAGGAGACGCTCTCGGCCATGGCCGGCGTCGCGAAACACTGGCGCTGGAACGCCGCCGACATCCGCTTCGCCATCGCCCCCACCATCCCGCACCACTGCACGCGGGAGTTCCTCTGCGGCTGCCGGGATCTCGCGCGCGAGCACGGCGTGGGCCTGCACAGCCATGTGGGCGAGAGCAAGGTGCAGGCGGTGGCGGGCATGCAGCGCTACGGCATGACGCTGACGCGCTACATGGACGGCCTCGGCCTGATCGGGCCGGGCTTCACCGTGGCGCACGGCATCTGGCTCGACGACGACGACCTGCGCCTGCTGGCCGATCGCGGCGCCTCCATCGCGCACAACCCCGTCTCCAACATGAAGCTCGGCAACGGGATGCTGCGCCTCGCGCGCGCGCTCGAGCTCGGGGTGAATGTGGGCCTGGGCACGGATGGGGTGACCAGCGGCGACAACTCCAACCTCTACGAGGCGATGCGCGCCGCCGCGGGCCTGAGCCATGTGCAGACGCCCGACCCCTGTGCGTGGGTCACGGCCGAGCAGGTGTACGCCGCGGCCACGAAGGGCTCCGCCCGCGCGCTGGGCTTCGAGGACCTGGGCGCGATCGCGCCGGGGATGAAGGCGGACATCGTCTTCCTCGACCTCGCCGCGCCGCACTGGATTCCGCACAACTCCACCATGAACCAGCTCGTCCACGCCGAGGACGCGACGGCGGTGCGACATGTGATGATCGGCGGGCGCTTCGTGTTCCGCGACGGGCGGCACACCACCCTCGACCTCGCGCGGCTCGCCACGGAGGCGGAAGCCGCGCGCGAGCGGCTGGAGGCGGCGAACGCGGCGCAGAAGGCGCTGTTCGAGGCGCTGGAGCCGGTCGTGGCCTCCTTCTGCGCGGGGCTGGCGGCGCGGCCCTACCACCTCAGCCGCTACATGTGCGAGGCGCCGAACAGCGGGCTATAGTTTCTTCGCGCCCAGCCCCACGCGCTCGTAGATGCTGTTGATGTGGTCCTTCACCGCCTGGGGCGTGGTGTCCTTCGCCGGCACATGGCGCCAGCCGCAGGCCTCGCGCGCGTAGAGGCCCATCACCTCGTCCTGGTCGGAGGTGCCGCCCGAAATGCCGTAGGCGCCCACCATCTCGTTGCCCTTGAACACCGGGGCCGCGCCGCCCGAGATGAACACCTTGCCCCCGGTGAACACGGCGGCGTTGATGGCAAGCTGCGGGTTGCGCTCGCGCAGCCACTGCTGCGTGACCAGCCCATCCTGGAAGCGCGGGCTCATCGAGCGGAAGGCCGCCATGGTGAAGGCCTTGGCGCTCGCCGTCTCGGGCGTGATCCAGCCCGCGCCGTCCATGCGCTCCAGCGCGATGAGATGCCCCTCGGGGCCGACGATGGCGATGGAGACGGGCACCTCCATCTCCTCCGCCTTGCGGATCACCGCGCGGATGAAGCGCCGCGCATCGGCGAGCTTGAGCCTGGCCATTCCTGCTTCCTTCAGTTCGCACGCGCGCCGGCGGCGTCCACCACGCGCGCCCATTTCGCCGTCTCGGCGGCGATGTGGCGGGCGAGCGCCTCGGGCCCGCCCTCCAGCATGTCGAAACCCTGCTGCGCCAGCGCCGCGCGCGTCTGCGCATCGGCCATGGCGCGCTGCGCCCCGGCCGCCAGGCGCTCGATGACCGGGCGCGGCGTGGCGGCCGGCGCCATGAGCCCGAACCACACCGCGCTCTCGAAGCCGGGCAGCCCGGCCTCGATCATGGTCGGCAGCTCCGGCGCGGCGGCGGTCCGGCCC
>JBKBSR010000228.1:0-5457 GCA_046291055.1 Roseococcus sp. | reverse complement strand
ACATGAGCATGAGCCCGTCCGGCTTGGCGTTGGCCGCGAAGAAGGAAGCGCCCAGCATGGACCCCCCGCCCGGCACGTTGCGCACGGTCACGCGCGGGCTACCGGCCACGTGCTTTTCCAGGAAGGGCGCTACGAACCGCGCCCCCACGTCCGCGGCCCCACCCGGCGCGAAGGGGACGATCACCTCGACGGTTTTGCCCGCGTAGTAGGGGGCCTGGGCCCAGGTCACCTGGGCGCCCAGGAAAACCACCACCAGCAGTCCCGCCGCCGCTCGCCACACGGTCCTCCCCCCTTTGGTCGGACAGAATCTGCGTGGCGATTGTACGGGCCCTCCCCGGTGTCGTCAAGGCAGAAAGGAAGGGCCCGCAGGCGGGCGCTGCGTCGCGCGCCAGCACGGCCTGCCAGCGCTGCTCGTCGAGGGGGAGGGGCGCGTCATCGGGCATGGGGGGCAGAGTGCCACGCCCGGCCGGGCCGCGCCCCTCGGCCGTTGCGCTACAATGCGCCGATCACGGCGCGGCAGACGCGCTCCACCTCGCCCTCGGTGAGGTAGGGGTGCATGGGCAGCGAGAGCACCTGGTGGCACAGCGCCTCGCTGACCGGCAGCGGGGGCGGGGCGCCGGCATAGCCCGCGGCATGGGCGGCGGCATAGGCGGGCTGCTGGTGCAGCGGCTTCGGATAATAGACGCCGAAGGGAATGCCCGCCGCCTTCAGCCCCTCCTGCACGCGCGCGCGCTCGGCCGCATCGGCGCAGCGGATGGTGTAGAGGCCCCAGGCGGACTCCGCCCCCGCCGGCTGGGCCTGCAGCGCCACCTGGCCCGAGAGGCGCTCGGCATACCAGCCGGCCACGCGGGCGCGGGCGCAGAGCTCCTCCTCGAAGAGCGGCAGCTTGCACAGCAGGATGGCGGCCTGCAGCGTGTCCAGCCGCCCGTTCATGCCGGTGCGCAGCACCTCGTAGCGGCTGCCGCCCTCGCCATGGGTGCGCAGCGAGCGGTAGAGCGCCGCGCGCTCGGCGCTGTTGGTCAGCAGCGCGCCGCCATCGCCGTAGCAGCCGAGCGTCTTGGTGGGATAGAAGCTGAGCGCCGTCGCCTCCGCATGGCCGCCCAGCCGGCTGCCGTGCAGCCGCGCGCCGAAGGCCTGGGCCGCGTCGTCCAGCGCGAACATGCCGTGCCGGGCGCAGAGCCCGCGGATGGCCGGCCAGTCCGCCGGCAGGCCGAACAGGTCCACCCCCACCACGGCGCGGGGCCGAAGCCGCCCCTCGGCCGCCACCTGCGCCACGCGCCGGGCGAGGTCCGCGAGGTCCATGTTGAAGGTCTCGGCCTCCACGTCCACGAAGACGGGGGTGGCGCCGAGAACCAGCGGCACCTCGGCGGTGGCGGTGTAGGTGAAGGCTGGCAGGAACACCGCGTCGCCGGGGCCGATTCTCTCGGCCATCATGGCGATCTGCAGCGCGTCCGTGCCGGAGGAGACGCCGACGGCATGCGCCACGCCGGCGAAGGCGGCGAGCTTCTCCTCGAGTTCCGCCACCTCGGGGCCGTTGATGAAGCGCCCGGAGTCGAGCACGGCGGCGATGCGCCGATCGAGCTCGGCGCGGATGCGGGACTGCTGCGCCTTCATGTCGAACAGCGCGATGGGCTGGGTCGTCGTGGTCATGCGCGGGGCATCGGCCAGGGGGGCGGCGGGATCAAGCCCCCCGGACGGTCAGGATTCGTGACGCTGTGTGACGGGTGCCCGGAAAAAGACCGGCAGGCAAAAAAGAACGGCGGGCCGCAGCCCGCCGCCCATTCGGTGCGCCTCGCGGCGCTTGTTAACGGAAGGCCCCCATTCCCCCATCGGTCAGTCTCGGAAGGATGCCCGTCCTTCATCCAGGTTGCGGCGGCAAGTCCGCGTCCGTCAAGCTTTGCGTGCTATGACATACAGGCTTGCCCTCGACCTCGGCGCCAACTCGCTCGGCTGGTGCCTCCTCGACCTCGACGCCGCCGGCGCCCCCTGCGGCCTGCGCGACATGGGGGTGCGGATCTTCCCCGACGGGAGGGATCCCAAGACCCTCGCCTCGCTGGCGGCGGAGCGCCGGCTGGCGCGCGGGATGCGACGGCGGCGGGACCGCTACCTCCAGCGCCGCACGGCGCTTCTCAATGCGCTGGTCCGGCACGGGCTGATGCCCGCCGACGCCGCCGCCCGCGCGGCCCTGGCCGGACGCGACCCCTATGCGCTGCGGGCGGAGGCGCTGCATCGCCCCCTGGCGCCGGAGGAGCTCGGCCGGGCCATCTTCCACTTGAACCAGCGCCGCGGCTTCCGGAGCAACCGCAAGACCGACCGGGCGAACGACGCGGAACAGGGCAAGATCGCCGCCGGGGCGGAGGCGCTGAAGGCGGAGATGGCGCGCTCCGGCGCCCCCACCCTGGGCGCCTGGCTGGCCGAGCGCCACGCGCGGGGCGAGGAGGTGCGGGCGCGCCTCGTCGGCGCCGGGGCCAAGGCCCGATACCCCTTCTATCCGACGCGCGACCTGGTCCGCGCCGAGTTCGACGCGATCTGGGCCGCGCAGGCCGCCTGGAACCCCGCGCTGAGCGAGGCGGCGCGCGAGGAGATCGCGCGCATCCTCTTCCACCAGCGGCCGCTCAAGCCGGTGCGGCCGGGCCGCTGCTGGCTGGAGCCCGACGAGGAGCGCGCGCCCAAGGCCCTGCCCACCGCCCAGGCCTTCCGCATCCGGCAGGAGCTGGCCAACCTCGCCATCCGCCGCCTGGGCGAGCCCGACCAGCCGCTGACGCCCGAGCAGCGGGCCGGGCTTGCGGCGGTTCTGGAGGGCGGCGCCGATCTCTCCTGGCATCAGATCCGCAAGCGGCTGGGGCTCTCGGGCGGCGAGAGCTTCAATCTCGAATCCCGGGCGCGGGAGAAGCTGAAGGGGGCGGAGACGGCGCAGCGCCTCGCGGGCAGGAAGGGCCCGCTCGCCGCCCTGTGGCCCCGGCTCGACGCCACGCGGCGGGACGCCATCGTGCTGGCGCTGCTCGAGGCCGAGACGCCCGAGGCGGCGGTGGCCGCGCTCGAGGCGCTCGGCGTGCCGCGGGAGGCGGCCGAGCAGGCCGAGCGCATCGCCCTGCCCGAAGGGCATGCCGCGCTCTCGGCCAAGGCCATGCGCGCCATCCTCGCCGCCTGGCGGGAGGGGATGACCTACGACAAGGCGCTGCAGGCGGCGGGCTACAGGCATCATTCCGACGACCGCACCGGCGAGATCATGGACCGCCTGCCCTATTACGGCGTGGTGCTGCGCGAGCGGCTCGGCACGGGCGACCCCGAGCGGCCGCCGGAGGAGGAGGAGCGGCATTTCGGCCGCGCCCCCAACCCCACGGTGCATGTCGCGCTCAACCAGCTCCGCCACGTGGTCAACGCCCTGCTCGAGCGGCACGGCCCGCCGCGCGAGATCGTGGTGGAGGTGCTGCGGGAGCTGAACCAGTCCGCCTTCCAGCGGCGGCAGATCGAGAAGGAGCAGGCGGACAACGCCCGCCGGCGCGAGATCTGGGCGAAGCGGCTCGTCGAGCTCGGCCAGCGGGTGAACGGGCGCAACCTCGCCTTCATGCGGCTGTGGCACGAGCAGTCGAAGGAGGGCGACGCGCGCGAGCGCCTCTGCCCCTACACGGGCGAGCGCATCTCGCTCGCGCGGCTCTTCTCGGGCGAGGTGGAGGAGGACCACATCCTGCCCTTCTCGATCACGCTCGACGACAGCTTCGCCAACCGCGTGCTGTGCATGCGGGAGGCGAACCGGCGCAAGACCAGCCAGACTCCCTTCCAGGCCTTCGGCGCCTCGGCCGAATGGCCGGCGATCCTGGAGCGCGCCGCGCTGCTGCCCGCGCGCAAGGCCTGGCGCTTCGCCCCCGACGCGCTGGAACGCTGGAAGGGCGAGCACGCGGATTTCCTCGACCGCCACCTGACGGACAGCGCCACGCTCGCGCGGCTCGCGCATCTCTACCTGCGCGCGATCTGCGATCCCGACCGCGTGCGCGTCGTGCCCGGGCGGCTGACGGCGCTGCTGCGCCACGCGCTGGGGCTCGACAGCGCCACGCTGCTCGGCAAGGGCGGGGCGCGCAAGGAGCGCGACGACCACCGCCACCACGCCATCGACGCGCTGGCGATCGGGCTGATCGACCGCGCCATGCTGCAGCGGGTGCAGACCGCGGCGGGCCGCGGGGCGGAGCTCGGCCGGCTGCTGGATGATCTGCCCGCGCCCTGGCCCGGCTTCCTGGAGGAGGCGCGGCGGCGGCTCCAGCGGCTGGTCGTCTCCTTCAAGCCGGACACGGCGCCGAGCGGGAGGCTGCACAACGACACCGCCTATGGGGAGGTCCGCGGCGCCGATCCCAAGGGGCCGAACGTGGCGCATCGCGTGCCCATCCAGTCCCTGGCCGGATGGAAGGAGGAGGAGGTGCGGGCCGCGCTGGGCCATCCGGGCCTGGCGGAGCGGGTGGTGCGCGCCCTGGCCGGGGCGCAGGACATGCCCGGCCGGCAGGCCGCCCTCTCCGCCATCCCGCATGACGACAAGGGGCGGATGCTGCGCCGCGTGCGGGTGCGCGAGCGGCTGGAGAACACGGCGGCCATCGCCGACCGCCGGACGGGGCGGCCCTACAAGCGCGTGAAGCTGGACGCGAACCACCGCGTGGAGTTCTGGCGGCTGCCGCCCAAGAGCGGCAAGCCGGGCAAGATCGTCGTTCAGGTGGTGCCCATGCTGGAGGCGGCGCGCGACGCCGTGGCCGCCGGCCTCGGCCGCCCCGCGCCGGACCGCCGCCCGCACCCGGCGGCGAAGCTGCTGATGCGGCTGCACAAGGACGATGTGGTGGCCTTCGGGCTGGGCGAGGCGCGGCGGCTGCTGCGGGTGGTGAAGTTCTCGGGCGGGCAGGTGGTGCTGGCCCCGCTGCACGAGGCGGGGAACCTCAAGGCGCGGGATGCGGACAGGAACGACCCGTTCAAATACGTCAACGCCAGCCGCAGCCGCTTCGCCGAGGAACAGGCCCGCAAGGTGCGTGTGGACCCCGCCGGCCGCGTCTTCGACCCCGGGCCCATCGCATGGTGAGCCCGCTCGGCCGCGTGCTGGAGATCGCGGAGGAGGGCCGGCACCTCACGAGGCGGCGCGGCTTCCTCGTCGTGATGGCGGGGCGGGAGGAGGTGGGGCGCGTCCCGCTCGATGACCTGATGGCCGTGCTGGCCACCGCGCCGGGCGCCAGCGCCTCGGTCGCGCTGCTGGCGGCGCTGGCCGAGCGCGGCGTGCCCTTCCTGGTGCCGGGGCCGAACTTCGCGCCGGCGGCGCTGCTGTGGCCGCTCTCGGGGCATCACGCCGTCTCGGCGCGGATGGCGGCGCAGATCGCGCGCACGCGGGGGCTGGAGAAACGGCTGTGGCAGCGGATCGTGGCGCAGAAGATCCGCGCCCAGGGCTGGGCGCTGGCCGGCATCGGCGCGCCGGCCGGGGCCTTCGCC
>JBKBSR010000227.1:0-5465 GCA_046291055.1 Roseococcus sp. | reverse complement strand
GGCTTCTCGATGCGCCGATCGCCCGACCAGACGAGGCCCGCCATGATCAGGGCCTGGGCGCGGGTCCGCGATTCCGCAAGCCCGCGCTCGACCAGCGCGAGGTCGGCGCGCTGCTTCACGCCTCCCCCGTCAGGCCGTCGCGGGAACCGACAGCGCCTCCTTGCCCAGCGCCGAGAGCGCCATGGCGACGATGTGCGGCGCGTTCAGCCCGGCGATGTCGTACTGCTTCCTCGGGCTGTCGTGGTCGATCCAGATGTCGGGCAGCGTCATCGGCCGGAACTTCAGGCCCTGGTCGAGCAGCCCCTTCAGCGCCAGATGGTGCATCACCAACCCGCCGAAGCCGTTCACGCTGCCCTCCTCGATGGTGATCATCACCTCGTGGTGGCGCGCGAGCTGCTCGACGAGCTGCGCGTCCAGGGGCTTGGCGAAGCGCGCATCGGCCACGGTGCAGGAGAGGCCGTAGGTGGCCAGCTCGTCCGCGGCCTTGAGGCATTCGGGCAGCCGCGCGCCATAGCTGAGGATGGCGATGTTCGCGCCCTCGCGCAGCACGCGGCCCTTGCCCAGCGGCAGCACGCGCCCGCGCGCCGGCACGGGCTCCAGCCCCAGCCCCTCGCCGCGCGGATAGCGCACGCCCGAGGGCGCGTCGTCGATCGCGGCCATGGTGGCGACCATGTGCGCGAGCTCGATCTCGTCCGCGGCCGCCATCAGCACGAAGCCGGGCAGGCAGCCCAGATAGGCGATGTCGAAGCTGCCCGCATGGGTCGCGCCGTCCGCGCCCACCAGCCCCGCGCGGTCCATGGCGAAGCGCACGGGCAGGCCCTGCAGCGCCACGTCATGCACCACCTGGTCGTAGCCGCGCTGCAGGAAGGTGGAATAGATGGCGCAGAAGGGCTTCATCCCCTCGGTGGCCATGCCGGCGGCGAAGGTGACGGCATGCTGCTCGGCGATGCCCACGTCGAAGCAGCGCTTCGGGAAGCGCTTGGCGAAGAGGTCGAGCCCGGTGCCCGAGGGCATGGCGGCGTTGATCGCCACGATGCGCTCGTCGGCCTCGGCCTCGGCGATCAGGGACTGGGCGAAGACCTTGGTGTAGGTGGGCGGGCCGGGCGGGGCCTTCTGCTGCTCGCCGGTGACGACGTTGAACTTCACCACGCCGTGATACTTGTCGGCGCTGGCCTCGGCGGGCGCGTAGCCCTTGCCCTTCTGCGTCACCGCGTGCAGCAGGAAGGGCCCCTCATGCTCGGCATCGCGCAGGTTGCGCAGCACGGGCAGCAGGTGGTCGAGGTTGTGCCCGTCCACCGGGCCCACGTAGTAGAAGCCCAGCTCCTCGAACAGCGTGCCCCCGGTCAGCAGGCCGCGCGCGTATTCGTCCGCGCGCTCGGCCGCGCGCTTGAGCGGGGCGGGGAAGGCCTTGGCCATCTTGCCCATGAACTCGCGCACCGAGAGGAAGGGGCGCGAGGAGATGGTGCGGCTCAGATAGGCGCTCATCGCGCCCACGGGCGGCGCGATGGACATGTCGTTGTCGTTGAGGATGACGATGAGCTTCGACTTCAGCGCGCCCGCATTGTTCATCGCCTCGTAGGCCATGCCCGCGGACATGGAGCCGTCGCCGATGATGGCGATCACGTGGTTGTCGCGCTTCTGGAGGTCGCGCGCCACCGCCATGCCGAGGCCGGCGGAGATGGAGGTGGAGGAGTGCGCGGCGCCGAAGGGGTCGTACTCGCTCTCGCTGCGCCTGGTGAAGCCCGAGAGGCCGCCGCCCTGGCGCAGGGTGCGGATGCGGTCGCGCCGGCCGGTGATGATCTTGTGCGGATAGGCCTGGTGGCCCACGTCCCAGATCAGCCTGTCGCGCGGGGTGTCGAAGATGGCGTGCACGGCCACCGTCAGCTCCACCACGCCGAGCGAGGCGCCCAGATGCCCGCCGGTGACCGAGACGGCGCTGATCGTCTCGGCGCGCAGCTCGTCCGCCACCTGCTTGAGCTGGTCGTGCGAGAAGTTCTTGAGGTCGGCGGGGCTGCGCACCCGGTCGAGCAGGGGGGTGGCGGGGCGGTCGGCCATGCGTCAGTGTCTCCGCGCGATCACGTAGTCGGCGAGCGCGCGCAGCAGCGCCGCGCGCTCGGAAAATCCATCGAGGTGGGTGCGCGCCTGGGCCACCAGGCGTTCGGCCTGCAGCCGCGCGCGCTCGATCCCGAGCAGGCTGACCAGCGTGGCCTTGCCCGCCCCCGCGTCCTTGGCCGTCGCCTTGCCCACCTCCTCGGCGCTGGCGGTGGCGTCCAGCAGGTCATCGGCGATCTGGAAGGCGGCGCCGAGCTCGCGCCCGTAGGCGGCCAGCGCGTGGCGCTGCGCGGGCGGCGCCTTGCCCAGCACCGCGCCCGCCTCGGCCGAGAACTCGATCAGCTTGCCCGTCTTGAGAAGCTGCAGCCGGCCGATGGCGGGCTCGTCCAGCGGCTTGCTCGCCTGTTCGGCCATCATGTCCAGCATCTGGCCGCCGCACATGCCGCGCGGGCCGGCGGCGCGCGCCAGCAGCCGCACCAGCTCCACCCGCACCGCGGGGTCGGAGTGCGTCGCCTCGCCGGCCAGCACGTAGAAGGCCTGGGCCTGCAGCGCATCGCCCGCCAGGATGGCGGTGGCCTCGTCGAAGGCCTTGTGGGTGGTGGGCTTGCCGCGGCGCAGGTCGTCGTTGTCCATCGCCGGCAGATCGTCGTGGATCAGGCTGTAGGCGTGGATCATCTCGATGGCGCAGGCCACGCGCAGCGCCGCCTCGCGCGAGACGCTGAACTGCCGCGCCCCCTCCAGCACCAGGAAGCCGCGCAGCCGCTTGCCCCCGCCGATGGTGGAGTAGCGCATCGCCTCGTAGAGCCGCGCCTCGTCGCCCTCCACCGCGGGCAGCAACTGGTCCAGCGCGTGGTCGATCTCCCTTGCCGCCGCCGCCATCGCATCGGCCAGCGCGGAGGCGGAGAGGCCCGCCGATCCCATGTCCATTCCGATCCGTTGTCCTATTCCACGGCCCTGACAGAGAGGCCGTTGCCGCCTTCCACCACCGCCCGCACCTTCGCCTCGGCCTCGGAGAGCTTGTCCTCGCAGTAGCGCCGCAGGGCGGTGCCGCGCTCATAGGTCTCGATGGCCTGGGCCAGCGTGACGCTGCCGCTTTCCAGCACCTTCACGATCCCCTCCAGCTCCCCGAGGGCCTCCTCGAAGGAGAGCGAGGCGATCTCGCGCATCTCCGGGGCCGCGGGGGCAGAGGAACGCTGCACGGACATGGCTCTCTCCCAACCCTGTTGAACTATAGCGTTCCCCCGGCCGGAACCCAATCTTCTCCCAAGAAACCACAAGACTCCGGAACATTCCAGAGTCGAATCGTTCTGCTCAGGCCCGCATGAGGCTGCGCACATGGGCGGCCGCCGAGCTGGCCAGGGCGGCCAGGTCATAGCCGCCTTCCAGCAGGCTCACCACCCGGCCGCGGGCATGGCGCTCCGCCACCGCGCAGAGCCGGTCGGTGAGCCAGGCGAAATCGGCCTCCGTCACGCGCAGCTGGGCGAGCGGGTCGCGCGCATGGGCGTCGAAGCCGGCCGAGATCACCAGGAGTTCGGGCGCGAAGCCCTCCAGCGCGGGCAGCAGGATGTCCCGCCAGGCGGCGCGGAAGGCGGCGCCATCGGCGCCGGGCGGCAGGGGTGCGTTGAAGATGTTGCCCGCCCCGCGCTCCTCGGCCGCGCCGGTGCCGGGGTAGAGCGGCATCTGGTGCGAGGAGCAGAACAGGATCGAGGGGTCGTCCTGCGCGCAGTCCTGGCTGCCATTGCCGTGGTGCACGTCGAAGTCGCAGATCGCCACGCGCGCCAGGCCATGCGCCGCCTGGGCGTGGCGCGCCGCCACCACGGCGTTCGAGAACAGGCAGAAGCCCATGGGCCGGCGGCGCTCGGCATGGTGGCCGGGCGGGCGGGTGGCGCAGAAAGCCCGCCGCGCTTGGCCGCCGCACACCTCGTCCACCGCGCGCACCGCCGCCCCGGCGGCCAGCAGCGCCGCGCGCGCGCTGGCATGGTTCATCATCGTGTCGGCGTCCAGCGCGACCATCTCGCCCGGGGCGGGGCGGATGCCGAGAATCGCCTCCACATAGTCGGGCGGATGGACGCGGATCAGGTGCGCGCGCGTCGCCTCCTCCGGCCGGTCGCGCAGCAGGTCGGCGAACTCCTCCGCCTCCAGCGCGCGCAGCACGGCGCGCAGCCGGTCGGGACATTCCGGGTGGCCCTCGCCCATGTCATGGGCGAGGCAGTCGGGGTGGGTGAGCAGCAGGACGCTCACGGCGCGGCCCGGCGCTGCAGCAGGAAGCGGAACACCCCGCCCTCCTCGGCGGTGCTGGAGAGCAGGGCGTGGCCCGTCTCCTCGGCATAGGCGGCGAAATCCTTCACCGCTGCCGGGTCGGTGGCGAGCACGGTCAGCCGCGCGCCGGGCGGCAGCGCGCGCAGCGCCTTGTTCGCCTTCAGCACCGGCAGCGGGCAGCACAGGCCGCGCACATCGAGCAGGCTGGATGTCTCCTCCATGGCCGCAGATCAGCACCGGGCGGGGCTGGACGGCAAGGGCCGCGCCGCGCCAGCCTCGCCCCATGCGGATCGGCGTGGACGTGGGCGGCACCAAGATCGAGGTCGCGGCGCTGGACGGTGCGGGCCGGGTGGCGCTGCGCCGCCGCGCCCCCACCCCGCCCGACTATGCGGGCGTGATCGCCACCGTCGCCGCCCTTGTCGAGGGGGCGGAGCGCGATCTCGGCGCGCGCGGCACGGTGGGGGTGGGGATTCCGGGCAGCCTCTCGCCCGAGACGGGGCGGGTGCGCGGCGCGAACTCCACCTGGCTGAACGGCGGGCGGCTGGACGCCGACCTCGCCGCCGCGCTGGGGCGCGAGGTGCGGCTCTCCAACGACGCGAACTGCCTCGTCCTCTCCGAGGCTGCCGACGGCGCCGCGGCCGGGCTCTCGCACGTCTTCGCCGTCATCCTCGGCACCGGCGTCGGCGCGGGGGTGATCGTGCATGGCCGTCTGCTGGAGGGGCGCAACCGCATCGCCGGCGAATGGGGCCACAACCCGCTGCCCTGGATGACAGCGGAGGAATATCCCGGCCCCGCCTGCTGGTGCGGCCAGCGCGGCTGCATCGAGTCCTTCCTCTGCGGCCCCGCCCTGGCCGCGGAGGCCGACGGGCCGGGCGCGCGCGACGCGAGCGGCCTGCCGGGGCGCGCGGATCCCGCCGCCCGCGCCGCCCTGGCCCGCCACGCCGACCGGCTGGCCCGGGCGCTGGCGCATGTGATCAACATCCTCGACCCCGAGGCCGTCGTGCTGGGCGGGGGGCTGTCGAACATGGCGCATCTCTATGAGGCGTTGCCGCGCCTCATCCCCCGCCATGTCTTCTCGGACGCGGTGCGGACGCAGGTGCTGCGCGCCGCCCATGGCGACAGTTCGGGGGTGCTGGGGGCGGCGCGGCTCTGGC
>JBKBSR010000226.1:0-5511 GCA_046291055.1 Roseococcus sp. | reverse complement strand
GGCATGTTGAGGTAGCTTTGCGCCGACGGCGCCGGGCCAATGCAGACCGCTTCGTCAGCCAGCTTGACGTACTTGGCCTCGCGGTCGGCCTCGGAGTACACCACCACGCCCGGTGGTGTAGAGTTCGCGCGCATGGGCCTCGTCGCGCACCCGCGCGAGGATGGGGAGTTCCGGGAAGCCCTGGCGCGCCGCGGCCACCAGGGCGCGCGCCTGGGCGGCGTCGTTCACCGTGACCACCAGCAGCGCGGCCCGGGCGGCGCCGAGCCGCGCGAGGATCTCCACCTGCGTCGCCTCGCCGTACCACACGGCCGCGCCCGCGCGGCGCAGCGCCGCCACCCGCGCCGCGTCGCGGTCGAGCGCCACATGCGGCACGCGCTGGCCGTCCAGCACCTCGCCCACCAGGCGGCCCACACGGCCATAGCCCACGATGATCACATGGTCCGAGAGCCCCTCGTCGGCCTCGGGCGCGGGGGCCTCGCCCTGGCCGGGCGGGGCGAGTGGCGCGCCGAGCCGCCGGCCCAGCGCGGCCAGCAGCGGCGTGGCGAGCATGGTCAGCGCCACCACCATGGCCATGAACTGCGCCGTCTCGGCCGGCAGCAGGCCGAGCGAGGCGGCCAGCGTCACGACGATGAAGCCGAACTCGCCCCCCTGGCCGAGCAGCAGCGCCGCCTCGGCCGCCACCTCGCGCCGCTCGCCCCAGGCGCGCATCAGCGCATAGAGCAGCGCGGCCTTCACCAGCACGAGGCCCGCCACCGCGGCCGCGAGCAGGCCCGGCGCGCGCGCCACCGCGCCGAGGTCTATCATCAGCCCCACGCTGACGAAGAAGACGCCGAGCAGCAGCCCCTTGAAGGGTTCGAGATCCACCGCGACCTGCGCGCGGAACTCCGTCTCGGCCAGCAGCACCCCGGCGAGGAAGGCGCCGAGCGCGAGGGAAAGCCCCGCCGCCTCGGTGGCGATGGCGGTGCCGATGGCGGAGAGCAGCACGGCGGCGAGGAAGGCCTCGCGGCTCTCGGTCGCGGCCACGGCGCGCAGCAGCGGGCGCAGCACGAGCCGCCCCGCCAGCACGATCAGCATGATGGCCAGCGCCGCCTTGCCCAGCGCCAGCAGCACGTCGAGCGCGATCTCGCCCCCGGTGGGCGCGGCGGCCCCGGCGGCGCCGAGCAGCCCCACCAGCAGCAGCACCGGCACCACCGCGAGATCCTGGAACAGCAGCACCGCGAAGGCTGCGCGCCCGGTGGGCGTGCCCAGCCGCCCGCGCTCGGCCAGCAACTGCATCACGATGGCGGTGGAGGAGAGCGCGAGCCCCGCGCCCAGCACCACCGCCGCCGCGGGCGCGTTGCCGAACCACCAGGCGATGGCGGCGATGACGGCGGCCGTCAGTCCCACCTGCGCGCCGCCCAGCCCGAAGACCAGCCCGCGCATGCGCCACAGCCGCTCCAGCGAGAGCTCGAGCCCGATCATGAACAGCAGGAAGGCGACGCCGAGCTCGGCGGCGAGCTTCATCCCCTCCGTCTCGCGCAGCACCAGAAGCGCCGCCCAGGAATCGGGCGGCGCCAGCGCGCCGAGACCGTGCGGGCCGATCAGAAGCCCGACGGCGAGGAAGCCCAGCACGGTGCTGACGCGCGCACGGTGGCAGGCCAGCGCCACCAGCCCGGTCGCGCCGAGCAGCACCACCACCTCGCGCAACTCGGCGGCCACCATGGGTTTCGCGCTGTCTCCCCGCCCCTGCGGCCAGAGGTGCCGGAAGCGGCGGGGCGCGTCAAACCTTCAGGCGGTCGGGGATGGGCAGGCCCAGCCGGTCGGGGATGGGCCATTCCTCGCGCACCACGCGCAACACCCGGAAGCCGGCCTTGAGATAGTTGGGCAGGGCGCGCGGATGGTCGGCCGTGCAGGTGTTCACCGTCAGCGCCGAACAGCCCTCGGCCCAGGCGGCGGCGACGGCGTGGTGCAGGAAGGCCATGCCGAGGCCGCGGCCGATCGCCCCGGGCATCAGCCCGAAATAGGCGAGGTTGATGACGCCGCGCGGCCGCCGGTCCAGCTCGTAGAAGCCCTGTTCGGCGCCGGCGGCGTCGTGCAGCACATGGATGCTGAGCGTGGGCTCGGCCAGCACCTCGTCGAGCTCTGCATCAGAGAGGCTGCGGCGCAGCCACCACACATAGTCGTGGCCCACCCCGTCATAGAGGCGGCGATATTGCTGCACCGAGCAGCGGGGCCTCAGCCGGGTGACGCGCCAGCCCGCCGGCAGCGCGGCCTGGCCCGGCGGCGGCGGCGCGTCCATGCGCATGAAGGTGACCTCCACCGCGACGAGGGTGGAGGGCTCGGCCGTCCACATCAGGTTTCGAGGAAGCTGCGGAGCTTGCGCGAGCGCGAGGGGTGCTTGAGCTTGCGCAGCGCCTTGGCCTCGATCTGGCGGATGCGCTCGCGCGTGACGTTGAACTGCTGGCCGACCTCCTCCAGCGTGTGGTCGGTGTTCATGCCGATGCCGAAGCGCATGCGCAGCACGCGCTCCTCGCGGGGCGTCAGCGAGGCGAGCACGCGCGTCGTCGCCTCGCGCAGGTTGGACTGGATGGCGGCATCCAGCGGGATGACGGCGTTCTTGTCCTCGATGAAGTCGCCGAGGTGGGAATCCTCCTCGTCGCCGATGGGGGTCTCGAGGCTGATCGGCTCCTTCGCGATCTTCAGCACCTTGCGCACCTTCTCGAGCGGCATGCCGAGCTTCTCGGCCAGCTCCTCGGGCTGCGGCTCGCGGCCGATCTCGTGCAGCATCTGGCGCGAGGTGCGCACCAGCTTGTTGATCGTCTCGATCATGTGCACGGGAATGCGGATGGTGCGCGCCTGGTCGGCGATGGAGCGGGTGATGGCCTGGCGGATCCACCAGGTGGCGTAGGTGGAGAACTTGTAGCCGCGGCGGTATTCGAACTTGTCCACCGCCTTCATCAGGCCGATGTTCCCCTCCTGGATCAGGTCCAGGAACTGCAGGCCGCGGTTCGTGTACTTCTTGGCGATGGAGATCACGAGGCGCAGGTTCGCCTCGATCATCTCCTTCTTCGCCTGGTTCATGTCGCGCTCGCCGCGGCTGACCGTGGCGTAGACGCGGCGGAACTCGGAGATGGGCAGGCCGGTGGCGGCGGCGATGGCGGCGATCTCGGCGCGGATCGCCTCCAGCTCCTCGCGGCCGCGCGCGGCGAAGGCCTGCCAGGCCTTGGACTTGAGCTTCGCCACGCGGTCCATCCAGGCGGGATCGAGCTCGGAGCCCTTCCACTGCTCCAGGAACTCCTCGCGCTTCACCTTGTGGCTCTCGGCGAGGCGCAGCACCTGGCCATCCAGCGTGTTGAGCTTGCGGTTGAGCTGCTTGAGCTGGTCCACCAGCTCCTCGATCCGGTTGTTGTGCAGATGCACCTTCTGCACGAGCGCCACCAGCTCCTGGCGGTGCTTCTCGTAAGTCTTCTCGCTGCGCCCGCCGAGCTCGCCGCCCTGGGCGTAGGCGTCCATGCGCTTGGTCGAGAGCTTCTGCAGCCTGGCGTAGGCGGCCTGGATGGCCTCGAAATTGGCCAGCACCTCGGGCTTGAGCTTCTCCTCGAGCGCCGAGAGGGAGAGGCCCACGCCCTCCCCTTCCTCGCCCTCCTCGAACTCCTCGGGCTCGGCCGGCGCGCCGTCCGGGTTGTCGGCGTTGGCGGTGGCCTCGAGGTCGATCACGTCGCGCAGCAGCATGCGGCCTTCCTTGACCGCGTCGTGCCAGGCGACGATGGCCTTGAAGGTGAGCGGGCTCTCGCAGAGCCCGCCGATCATCATGTCGCGCCCGGCCTCGATGCGCTTGGCGATGGCGATCTCGCCCTCGCGCGAGAGCAGCTCCACGCTGCCCATCTCGCGCAGATACATGCGCACGGGGTCGTCGGTGCGGCCGAGGCTCTCCTCGTCCACATTGCCGCCGCCCTCCTCGTCCTCCTCCGTGTCCTCGGCCTTGGCGGGCTTGGCTGCGGTCTCGTCATCGTCCTGCTCGGCCTCGACGACGTTGATGCCGGCCTCGGAGAGGGAGGAGAGGGTGTCCTCCATGAACTCGGGGCTGACCTGGCCCTCGGGCATGGCGGCGTTCACCTCGTCGAAGGTGACGTAGCCGCGCTCCTTGCCGCGGGCGATGAGCTTCTTGACGGCTGCGGAGGTGACATCGAGCAGCGCGCCCTCGACCGCTTCCTCGCGCGCCTCGGCCGTCTCGCCCGTCGTCACCGTCTTGCTCGCCATGCGCCACTCCGTCGCTGCCGGGGGAGAACACCCCCTCTACCTTATGTGTGTCGCGCCGCGCGCGGGTCAGCCCGCGGCGGAACCATCCTCCACCTCGCCCCGGCGCAGCGCGTCCAGCGCCGCGGTGAGGCGGATCAGCCGGGCCTGGGCCGCGGCGTCGTTGGTCTCGGCCAGGGCCCGGGCGGCCGCCCGGGCATCCTCGACGAGTTCCGCCTCGCCGCGAAGGAAGCCGAACATCTGCCAGAAGGCGTCCAGCGCCTCGCTGGGCTGCGCGCCCGGCCTGGCCTCCGGCGGCAGGCCCGCTGGCTTGAGCACCAGCGCGCAGGCCTCCGCCGCCGGCCCCTGGGCGAGGTGGGCGATCAACTCCGCCGAGTCAAGGCGTTCGGCCCGCGGAATCCAGGCGAGAACGGCATCCCTGACCTGCTTCGCCGGCCCCTCGGGGAAGTCGAGCAGCGCCAGCGGTTCCTCGATCTCGGGCAGGAGCTCGGGCTGCCGGAGGCAGATCGCCATGACGATGCGCGCGCGCTCCGCCCGCACCGCCCGGGCGTCCGGCACGGGGCGGGGGTGGCGGGGCAGGGCGCCGGGGCCGGGACGGCGGCGGGAGAGCGCGAAGAAGCGGTCGAGCAGGGCGCGGCGGAACTCCGCGGCCAGGGCGCGATCCGGGATGGACTGCGCCGCCTGCGTCAGCCGGTGGCGGATGGCGGCGCGGGCCTCCGGCCCCTCGGGCAGCTTCGCGCCGGCGATGAGGGAGAAGAGCGCCTCGGCGAGCGGCCGCGCCGCCTCCAGCACCGCCTCCATCCCGGCCGGGCCGCGCCTGGCCAGCAGCGTGTCCGGATCCTCGCCCGCGGGCAGCGTGGCGAAGAGCAGGGTGCGCTCGGGGTTGAGCAGGGGCAGCGCCACTTCCGCCGCGCGACCCGCCGCGCGCGCCCCGGCCGCGTCCCCGTCGAAGCAGAGCACGGGGGCGGGGCTGATGCGCCAGAGCGTCTCGAGCTGTTCGGGCGTGAGCGCCGTGCCGAGGGGGGCCACCGCGCCGGCGAAACCCGCCTGGTGCAGGGCGATCACGTCCATGTAGCCCTCCGCCACGATCAGCCGCGCGCCGCGGAACACCCCCTCGCGCGCCAGATCGAGGCCGTAGAGGCTGCGCCGCTTCGAGAAGAGCGCCGTCTCCGGCCCGTTCACGTATTTCGGCTGGCCATCGCCGAGCGTCCGGCCGCCGAAGCTGATGGTGCGGCCGCGCCGGTCGCGGATGGGGAACATGACGCGGTTGAAGAA
>JBKBSR010000225.1:0-5539 GCA_046291055.1 Roseococcus sp. | reverse complement strand
TCTGCCGGGGTTGTTTTTGGCGGTGGGGGCGGCGCCGGCGGCGGCCATCGCCGCGGCGGCGCTGATGGGCCCGGCGCAGGTGGCCGCGCGGGTGCTCGAGTTCACGCTGCTGCGCCGCGCGCATCCGCTGCTCTCGGCGAAGCTCGCCAGCATCGCCCATCCGCTGGGCGCGGTGCTGCTGCTCGCGCTCGGCGCGCCGGTGGCGGCGCTGTTCGTGCTGCTGCACGGGGCGGGGAACGGGGTGCAGACCATCGTGCGCGGCACCCTGCCGCTCGCGGTGTTCGGCCCCGCAGGCTACGGGGCGCGCCAGGGGATGATCGTCGCGCCCTCGCGCTTCTTCGGCGCGCTGGCGCCGGCGCTGTTCGGCGTCGTCGTGGAGGCGGCGGGCGCGCAGGCGCTGTGGCTGACGATCGCGCTCAACCTCGCCGCCCTCATCGCGCTGTTCTTCCTTCGCGTCGCGCCAGCATCGCCAGAAGCGCCGCGTTGAAGGCCTCGGGCGCCTCGTAGGCGACCCAGTGGCCCGCGCCGGGGATCACCGCCTCCAGCAGCGAGGGATCGGCCGCGCGCAGCACGGCGAGGCGCGCCTCCACCTCCGGCCAGGCCACCGCGTCGAACTCGCCCCAGATGCCGTTCAGCGGCGCGCGCACGCGGCCCAGCGCGTCGCGCAGCGAGGCGCCGGAGGCGAAGCGGCGCGAGCGCAGCCGCGCATGGCGCGTGTTCCACTCCTGGATGGCGAGCGCCGTCGCGTCTATCCGCGCGGGGTCGCGGATCATCAGCCGCGCGAGGTTCTCGCGATGCGCCGCCATCCGCGCC
Source organism: Roseococcus sp. (assembly GCA_046291055.1). GTDB lineage: Bacteria > Pseudomonadota > Alphaproteobacteria > Acetobacterales > Acetobacteraceae > Roseococcus. The sequence continues at coordinate 4,726 of JBKBSR010000225.1, read as the reverse complement.
TCGCCCTCCTTCTCGCGCACCTTGAGCAGCTCGAGCGGCGGGCGCGGCAGGCCGAGCGAGGCGGCGCCGACGAGGGTGAGACTCGCCACGCGCGCGCCCTCGATGGCGGCGAGATGCCCGCCCACATTGGCCCCGAAGGAGAAGCCGCAGAGATGGTAGCGCCGCGCGGGCCCGAGCAGCGCCACCAGCCCCTCGGCCAGCGGGATGGCGGCGTCCTCGGGCGTGCCCTCGCCCGGCGGCATGGCGCTCTCGCCCAGCCCCGGGATGTCGGGCGCGAGCACCCGGTAATGGCGCGCCAGCGCGGGGATGTTGCGCAGCCAGTGCCGCCAGCTTCCCGAACCGCCATGCAGCAGCACGAGCGGCATGCCCTCGCCCCAGAGGCGCCAGACCGTCTCGCCCTCGCCGCAGGGGGTGCGGCGCAGCGTGGCGCGCCGGTCCAGTTCCTCGATCTCGTCGGTCATGCGGGGGTGCTCCTGCCGCGCCGCGCCTCCACGCGCGCGATCCAGCTCGTGGCGAGGAAGATGACAGCCGCGCCGGCCAGGGTGGAGGGGCTCGGCGCCTCGTGGAAGACGAGCCAGCCGAGCAGCGCGGCCCAGATCAGGTCCAGGAACTTCACCGGCTGGGCGCTCGAGATGTCGGCCAGCTTGTAGGCGGTGGTCAGCAGCCAGTGGCCGAGGCTGCCCAGCGCCCCGCAGAGCAGCACCTGCCCCCATTGCGCGAGGCTCGGCGCCTGCCACAGCCACGCGGCGACGGGCAGGGTGAAGAGCGCCACCGTCAGCGCCTGCCAGGCGACGATCACCTCCGGCCGGTCGTGCCGCGTCAGCGCCTTGGCCATGAGGAAGGAGGCGGCGAAGAGCGGCGCGGAGGCGAGCATGACCAGCAGGTGCTGCCCGCCCGCGCCCGAGAGCTTCGGCCCGACCACCACCAGCACGCCCGCGAAGCCCAGCAGCGCGGCCGCCCAGCGCTGCCAGAACATCGGCTCCTTCAGGAAGAGGGCGGCGCCCAGCATGATGAAGATCGGCCCGGTGAAGCCGATGGCCGTCATGTCCGCGAAGGCGATGTGGGGCAGGGCGGCGAACCAGAAGAACAGGGCCATGGTGTGCACGGCCCCGCGCAGCACCTGCCCGCCCGGCGCCTTGGGCCGGTAGGCCGAGAGGCCCGCGCGCCAGATCAACGGCAGCATCACCACGAGCCCCGCGGCGTAGCGCAGGAACTGCACCTGGAAGGGCGGCAGATCGCTCGCCAGGCCGCGCAGATTCGCGTTCAGGGCCGCGAAGGTGAAGCCCGCGGCGGCCGCGAGCGCCATGCCCTGCAGGGTGGGGTTCACCGATCGAGCCAGGCCACCGCCCGGATGGGGCTGCCCGTGCCGCCCGCGATCTTCAGCGGGAAGCCGATGAAGCGGAAGCGCCCCTGACCGACGAGCTGCTCCAGGTTGCACAGGCCTTCCATGTGGGTGATGCCGCGGTCGCGGCAGACGTGGTGGACCTCGAAGTTGTTGCGCCCTGGCCGGCCGGGGCTCACCGCCTCCACGCCGAACATGCCTATGCCCTGGTCGCACAGCCAGTGGGCGCTTTCCTTCGTCAGTCCGGGGAAGTCGGTCAGCCAGGCCTCGCTGCCCCAGGTGCGCGCGTGGTGCGCCATGTGCAGCAGCACCGTGTCGCCCGCGCGGATCGGCGCGCCGGCCTTCGCCACCGCCTCCTCGAGATCGGCGATGGTGATGTCGCTGCGCAGCGGCTTGTGCGAGAGGTCGAGGCAAAGCGCCTCGGTGAAGAAGCGCTCGAGCGGCATCTCGTCCACCGTCATCGCGCCCGGGCGGTCGTCGAAATGCACGGGCGCGTCCACATGGGTGCCGGCATGGTCGCCCAGGTGCAGCACCATGGTGGCGGAGGAGAAGGCGTAGCCCTCGGCCATGCGCTTCTCCTCATGCGTCGAGAAGGGGAACACCTCGATGCTCGGGTGGTTCGGCAGGCGCGGCAGGCGGTGGGTGATGCTGCGCGAGAGGTCGATGAGGCGCATGGCGGGCCGCTCCGGAGCTGTGCGCGCAGCGTGGCGCGCCGCGCGCCCTTGCGGAAGCCCCCGCGCCCCCTACCATCGGGGCGAACCTCCCGAGCCCAGGACGCCCCGCGATGCCGGACACGAACCTCCCCTTCGACCCCACGCGCCTGAAGTTCGGCATCGGCCAGCCCGTGCCGCGGCAGGAGGACCCGAAGCTGCTGCGCGGCCAGGGCCGCTACACCGATGACCTCGCCCTGCCCGGGATGCTCTGGGCGGTGGTGGTGCGCAGCCCCTACGCGCATGGCGTGATCACGCGCCTCGATGTCGAGGCGGCGCGCGCCGCGCCCGGGGTGAAGGCGGTGATCACGGCCGAGGATCTCGCCGGCTACGGCCCCATGGTCTGCGCCATGCCGCTGAAGAACGCCGACGGCACGCCGCTGCGCAGCACGCGCCGCACCGCGCTTGCGCAGGACAAGGTGCGCTGGGTGGGCGACCCCGTCGCGCTGGTGGTCGCCGAGAGCAAGGCGCAGGCGAAGGACGCGGCCGAGCTGGTGGAGCTGGAGGTGGATGTGCTGCCCGCGGTGACCGAGGCTTCGGCCGCCGCGGCGCCGGGCGCGCCGCTCGTCTATGAGGAGCTGCCCGGCAACTGCGTGCTGGACTTCGCCTTCGGCGATTCCGCGCAGGTGGCCGAGGCCTTCGCCCGCGCGGCGCATGTGCAGCGCCTCTCCATCCGCAACAGCCGCGTCGTGGTCGCGGCCATGGAGCCGCGCAGCGCCATCGGCGAGTACGACGCCGAGACGGGCCGTTTCACCCTGCATGTGGGCTGCCAGGGCGTGTTCGGCCTGCGCAACCAGCTCGCCGACGACATCCTGAAGCTCCCGCGCGAGAAGGTGCGGGTGCTGACGGGCAATGTCGGCGGCAGCTTCGGGATGAAGGCCAACGCCTATCCGGAATACCTGCCGCTGCTGCACGCGGCGAAGCTGCTCGGCCGGCCGGTGAAATGGACGGACGAGCGCTCGGGCGCCTTCCTCTCCGACCAGCACGGACGCGACCACGAGGTGCAGGCGGAGCTCGCGCTCGACGCCGAGGGGCGCTTCCTCGCCGTGCGGCTGACCGCCTTCGCCAACATGGGCGCCTATCTCTCGACGGTCGCGCCGCTGATGGGCACGGGCAACTTCGTCAAGAACGTGCAGTCCAACTACGCCGTGCCGCTCATCGAGGTGCGCACGAAATGCCTGCTGACGAACACCACCCCCGTCTCGGCCTATCGCGGCGCGGGGCGGCCCGAGGGCAACTACTTCATGGAGCGGCTGATCGAGGAGGCGGCGCGCGCCATGGGCAAGGACGCGGTGGCGCTGCGCCGGCTGAACCACATCGCGCCCGCCCAGATGCCCTACCGGGCGGCCTCGGGCAGCGTCTATGACGGGGGCGAGTTCGGCGCGATCCTGGACAAGGCGCTCGCGCTCGCCGATGCGGCGGGCTTCGAGGCGCGCCGGGCCGAGGCGCGCGCGCGCGGCATGCTGCGCGGCCTCGGCGTGGGCAACTTCCTCGAATGCACCGCCCCGCCCGCGAAGGAGCAGGGCGGCATCCGCTTCGAGAAGGACGGCACGGTGACGATCATCACCGGCACCCTCGACTACGGGCAGGGCCACTGGACGCCCTTCGCGCAGGTGCTGCACCAGAAGCTCGGCGTGCCCTTCGAGGCGATCCGGCTGCTGCAGGGCGATTCCGACGAGCTGGTGGCCGGCGGCGGCACGGGCGGGTCGAAGTCGCTCATGGCCTCGGGGGCTGCGATCCTCGAGGCGTCCGACCGGGTGATCGAGAAGGGCAGGGCGGCGGCGGCCTTCGTGCTGGAAGCCTCGGCCGCGGACATCGAGTTCGAGGCCGGCCGCTTCGTCATCGCGGGCACGGATCGCGGCATCGGCATCATGGAGCTCGCGGCGCGGCTGCGCGAGAGCCACTCCCTGCCCCCGGAGATCCCCGCGAGCCTCGACGTGACGCATGTGTTCGAGGAGGCGCCGATGGCCTTCCCCAACGGCTGCCATGTCTGCGAGATCGAGGTGGACCCCGAGACGGGGCTGACCCGCATCGTGAACTACGTGGCGGTGAACGATTTCGGCGTGGTGGTGAACCCGCTGCTGGTGGCCGGCCAGGCGCATGGCGGCATCGCCCAGGGCATCGGCCAGGCGCTGCACGAGCGCGTGGCCTACAGCGAGGACGGGCAGCTCCTCTCCGGCAGCTTCATGGACTACGGCCTGCCCCGCGCCGACGACCTGCCCGCCTTCACCCTCGACAGCCACGCCGTGCCCTGCAAGACCAACCCGTTGGGGGCCAAGGGCTGCGGCGAGGCCGGCTGCGCGGGCAGCCTGCCCGCGGTGATGAACGCGCTGGTGGACGCGCTGCGGCCGCTGGGCGTGACGCACCTCGACATGCCCGCCACGCCCGAACGCATCTGGCGCGCCATCCACGGGGGGTGAGGGCGGCTGTCTCACCGCCCTTGCATATGCGGGATCGCTCATGCTTCACTCCCGCGGGAGAGGGCGGCAAGCCCCGTCCGAGGAGGGTGGTCCAGTGAGGTTCCCGTTCACGCAGCGCGCGATGCGGCCGGCAGGGGCGGCTTTCGCCCTCGCCCTTGCCGTTGCGCTCGGGCTTGCGACAGGAGGGGGAGCGGAGCGCAGAGGAACACACCCCACGCCCTTCCACGTCGCGGAGGGTAGAACCCCCAAAACAA
>JBKBSR010000224.1:0-5552 GCA_046291055.1 Roseococcus sp. | reverse complement strand
GCCACCGCCGGCATGCCCTGGGCCGCGGCGAGGGCGGGCAGCTTCTCGGCCTTGATCGCCCCCTCGCTCAACGAATAGGCCGAATGGGCGTGAAGGTGGATGAAGCCGCCGTCCTGCATGAGCGAATCTCCGGCCCGCAGGATGGCACGGCCGGGCGCTCAGCCCGAGAGGGTCATCAGCCCGTCCAGCGCAAGGCAGCCATCGGGGCGGCAGAGCAGGGGGTTGATCTCCGCCTCCTCCAGCCGCTCGCCCAGCGCGGCGGCCAGGGCGGAGAAGCGGGAGATGGTCTTGGCCGCCGCCGCCACATCCACCTTTGGCGCGCCGCGGAACCCGTCGAGCAGCGGGAAGGCCTTGAGCGAGCGGAGCATGGCCGCCGCCCCTTCCGGCGAGACGGGCGCCACCTCGAGCGCCACATCCTTCCACAGCTCCGCCTGCACGCCGCCGAGGCCGACCAGCACGAGGGGGCCGAACTGCGGATCGCGCCGCGCGCCGAGGATCAGCTCCACCCCGCGCGGCGCCATGCGCTGGACCAGCACCCCATCGACCCGCGCCGAGGGCGCATGCCGCGCCACGCCCGCCATGATGCGCGCATGGGCGGCGCGCAGCGCGGCGGCGTCGCGCAGGTCGAGCTGCACGCCCTCCACCTCCGTCTTGTGCGCCACATCGGGGCTGTCGAGCTTCAGCACCACCGGGTAGCCCAGCGCCTCGGCGGCGGCGAGCGCCTCTTCGAGGCTCGCGGCGCGGCGCTCCTCGCCCACCGGCAGCCCGGCGGCGGCGAAGACCGCCTTGGCCTCGGCCTCCATCAGCCGGCGCGGCCCCGCCGGCAGGGCGGGCGCCTGGGCCAGCGGCGCGCCGGGCGGCGGCGGGGGCGTGTGGTGGCGGTGCCAGAGGCGGATCGCGTTCATCATCCGCCGCATGGAGCGGAACAGGCTGAGATGCGGCGAGGTGTCCACCGCCTCCGCGCCGGGGCCTTCCAGACTCTCCGGCACCCAGGCGATGCAGATGGGCTTGCCCGCCGCCGCGGCCATGGGATCGAGCGTCCTCATCCGCGCCGGCGTCGCGGTGGGGGCGGGGTTGTGGTAGACGACGGGAAAGACGACGCAGCCATACTGCGCGTCGTTCAGCATCGCCACCATGCAGTCCTCGAACAGCTTCGGGTTGGTGGCGACCTGCGCCGTCAGGTCGCAGGGATTCCGGGGGCTGCCGAACTCGGGCAGGATGGCGCGGAAGGTCGCTTCCGTCTCCGGCGCGGGCTGGGGCAGGGAGAGGCCGGCGAACTCCGCATGGTCGGCCGCCATGATGCCCGCCCCGCCCGAGGGGGTGAGGATGCCCACGCCGCGCGCCTTGGGCGGCGGCGCCTTGGCGAGGAAGCCCGCGGTTTCCAGCAGCGCGTCGAAATCCTCCACCTCGAGCATGCCGGCGCGGCGGAAGCCCGCGCTCCAGGCCGCGGTGCTGCCGGCCAGGCTGCCCGTGTGGCTCATCGCCGCGCGCGCCCCCACCTCGCCGCGGCCGAGCTTGAGCGCCACGATGGGCTTGCCGAGCTCGCGCGCCATCTCGCCCAGCAGGAAGAGCCGCCGCGCGTCGCGCAGCCCCTCGACCGCCAGCGCGATGCTGCGGCAATGCGGCAGGGTGAGCTGGAAGGCCGCGAGGTCGCACACGTCGAGGTCGGTGGCGTTGCCTGCGGTGGCCATGTGGCACATGGCGAAGCCGCGCTCGGCCGCCTGCATCAGCGCATAGCCCAGCGCGCCCGACTGGCTGACCACACCCACGCCGCCCGCGGGGGCCGTCATCTTCACGTAGTCCGGCATGAAGGTGGCGCCGACGCGCTGGGCGTGGTCCACGAAGCCGAGGCAGTTCGCGCCGAGCAGCGGAAAGCCCAGCGCGCGCGCCGTCTCGCGCAGCCGCGCCTCCTCCTCGGCGCGCTCGGGCAGATCCGTCTCGCCATAGCCGGAGGCGTAGATCACCGCCCCGCCCCCGCCCTTCGCGGCCAGCGCCGTCACCGCCTCCATCACCCCGGTGCGGGGCAGGGCGATCACCGCCGAATCCGGGGCGCCGGGCAGATCGGCCACCGAGGCGAAGCAGGGCCGGCCGTGCAGCTCCTGCCCGGCGTATTTCGGGTTCACGCACCACACCTCGCCGTCGAAGCCCGCCATGTTCTGCACGGTGCGCGCGCCGAAGCCGGTGGGCTCGCCCGAGACGCCGATCACGGCGATGGAGCGGGGCGCGAGCAGCCGCGTCAGGCTCCGCGGGTCGCGCAGGGGCGGGATGTCGGGCATGGCGTTTCCTCAACCTCTCTTGGCGCGCATTCGGGAACGGAACGCGCGCCGGGGCAAGCCCCCGGGGGCGGGGGCCGCTCAGGCCAGCAGCAGGGCAGGAATGGCCAGCGCCGCTAGCACCTGGCCTTCGCGCGCGTGGTGCGGGCCATAGGCCCCTGCGCGGTCGAGCAGGTTGAGCGTGCCGATCACCCCGCCCCGCCAGCGCACGGGCAGGTTCAGCACGCTCTCGCAGCCCAGCGAGAGGATCAGCTCCGCATCGGGGAATGTCGCGCGGATGGCGGCGGCGTCGCGCCCGATGAAGGGGCGGCCCGCGCGCAGCAGATGCCGGGTCCACTCCGTTTCGCGGATGGGCTTCGCCCCGCCGGGCGGGTAGGCGAGGGGATCGCTGCTCCAGACGCGGCGGTTCACCCCCGCCGCGGGATCGTGGCGCATGACGGTGAAGAGCCGGTGCCCCAGCGTCCATTGCGCCGCGCGTTCCAGCGCGGCGAAGCTCTCCTGCGGCTGCTCCGCCTCGCAGAGCGCGCGCAGCACGAGGCCGAGGGCTTCGCGCATGGCCCTACATCGCCCCCGCCGCGCGCGGCAGCCACAGCGCGATGCCAGGCTCGGCGATCACCAGCAGCAGCGCCGCCAGCATGGCGAGCACGAACCAGCTCACCCAGGGGATGGTGCTTTCCATGGTCACGCGCGCGATGCGGCAGCTCACCATCAGATTCACCGCCATGGGCGGGGTGAACTGGCCGATCGCGATCTTCATGGTGAGCACCACGCCGAACCAGGTGAGATCCCAGCCGAAGTGCCGCGCGATGGGCAGCAGCAGCGGCAGCAGGATGAGAAAGATGGAGATGCCGTCGAGGAACATCCCCACCAGGATCAGCAGCCCCACCAGCAGCAGCATGGTGCCCCATTCGCCCAGGCCGAGCCCGAGGATGCCCGCCACGATGGGCTGCACGATGCCGAGGGTGGAGACCGACCAGGCGAAGACCGAGGCGAGGGCGACGACGATGAGGATCACCGCCGAGATCTCCCCGGCCTCCACCAGCAGCTCGTAGAGGTCGGCGAGGCGCATGGTCCCGTACACGACGAAGCCGAGGAACAGCCCGTAGAACACCGCCATCACCGCGGCTTCCGTCGGCGTGAAGGCGCCCGCGCGCATGCCGCCCAGGATCACCACGGGCGCCATGAGGCCCCAGAAGGCCTCGCGGAAGCTGCGCCAGAGCGAGCCCTCCGCGCGTTCGGGGTTCCTGCCCCCGAAGCCGCGCAGCCAGGAGATGAGCAGGATGGGAACCAGCAGCGCGAAGCCCGCGAGCAGCCCGGGGAAGACGCCTGCGAGGAAGATCGCCGGCACCGAGACGCCCGGCACCATCACCGCATAGACGATGAAGGCGATGGAGGGCGGGATCAGGATGTCGGTGGCCGCGGCCGCGCCGACGGTGCTGGCGATGAAGGGGCGCGGATAGCCGTCGCGCGCCATGCTCTCGGTCACCACCTTGCCCACCGCGGCGCTGGTGGCCGGGCCCGAGCCCGAGATGCCGCCGATCACCATCGCCACCAGCACGGAGACCGAGGCGAGCGCGCCGCGCCCCGCCCCCACCAGCGCCGAGGCGAAGCGCACCAGGCGCAGCGCCACACCCGTGCGGTCGAAGACGCAGCCCACCAGCACGAACATCGGGATGGCGATGAGCGGATACTTGGCGATGCCCGCATAGACGTTGGTGGACATGGCCATCAGCGTCTGCTCGGCGAGGAGGATGGCGAGCGCGCCCGCCAGCCCCAGCGCCACCCCCACCGGCACCCCCGCCAGCAGCATCGCCGCGAAGGCGAGGAAGAGCAGCGCGCCCGTCACCCGTCCGCGCCCCGCAGCAGGCGGATCAGCCGCCCCGCCGCGCGCGCGATCACCAGCAGCGACAGCACCGGCAGCGTGGCCGTGTAGACCCATTGCGGATTGCCGAGGCCGGGCGTGAGCGCCTCGAACTCCCATTCGTCATGCGCCATGCGCCCGCCGAACCAGACGAGCAGCGCGAAGCAGAGCATGACGAGCAGCAGCCCCGCCGCCTCCGCCGCGCGCCGCCCGCGCGGCGGCAGCGCATCGGCCAGCACGCCCACGCGGATGTGCCGGCCGCAGGCCGCCGCGAGCGCCGAGCCGACAAGCGCCACCGCCACCATCAGCGCCACCGAGTATTCCTCGGTGAAGGCGAGCGAGATGTCGGTCAGGTAGCGCGTGACGACGTTCGCCGCGGTGATGAGCGCGATGGCCGCCATGGCCGCGGCCAGCAGCACGCGCTCCAGCGTCAGCGGCACGCGCGTCGCGGGCTCGGGCGCGGGCGCGCCCGATTCCGGCTCCGCCGCCATCAGCTCGCCGCGCGGATGGCGGTCTCGGCCTTGCGCACCAGCTCCGTGCCCACCGTGTTCGCCCAGCGGTCATAGACCGGCCGCAGCGCCTCGGCGAAGGCGCGCTTCTCGGCGAGCGTCAGCGCGGTGACCTCGACGCCGCGGTTGCGCAGCTCCGCCAGTGCGGAATCGTCCGTGCCGGGAATGCCGAGCCCGCGTCGGGCGAGGGCGATGTTGTTGCGCGCCGCCTCCTGCGCGCAGTCGCGGATGAGCTGCTGGTCGGCGGCGTTGAAGCCGTTCCACACGCTCTTGCTCACGCCAAAGATCAGCGCGTCGTTCACGTAGTTCCAGATGGTGAGGTGGCGCTGCGCGAGCGCGTCCATGCGGAAGGCGAGGAAGAGGTTGATCGGGTTCTCCTGCCCGTCCACCGCCCCGGTCGAGAGGGCGGGCTGCAGGTCCGCGAAGGACATCTGCAGCGGATTCGCGCCCAGCGCGTTGTAGATGTCGCTGAAGATGGCGCCGGCCGCGAAGCGGATGCGCAGCCCGCGCAGGTCGGCCGGGGTGCGGACCGCGCGGCGGGAGTTGGAGAGCTCGCGGAAGCCGTTCTCGCCGAAGGCGAGGCCCACCACGTCCCGCCGGTCCATCACCGCCATCAGGTCGCGCCCCGGCTCGCCGTTGATCAGCGCGTCGAAGGCGCGGTGGTCGGGCATCAGGAAGGGAAGCTGGAACAGCCCGGCCTCGCGGACCTGGGGCGCGATGTTGATGGTGCTGAAGACGCAGAAGTCGATGATGCCCTGGCGCATCGCCAGCAGCTCGCGCGTCTGGTCGCCGCCGACGAGCTGGCTGCCGGGATAGACGCGCACATTGATCCGGCCCTGGCTGCGCTGGGTGACGAGCTCCGCCCACTGGAAGGCGCCCTCGGCGAAGGGGATGGGCCGGTTGCCCACC